>CADBNB010000001.1 GCA_902795895.1 uncultured Lachnospiraceae bacterium
GATCAGGTCGAAACCGTAAATATTCAAGGAACCATTTCTACGGTTGACGATAATACATTTCAAGATTGTCCAAATATTAAACACATAATACTTAGTGATTTCGTTACTTCTATCACAGAAAATGCTTTTCCATGTAACACTTATGTTGAGTCACTAACAATAGGTAAAGGGATTTCAAGCAGTCTTTTCGCAACCAGCGGACATCTTCTTTTAAACAAATGTAAGAAATTAACTATTTCACCTGAAAACGAAGATTTTAAGATGGATGGTTCCAACTTAGTGTCAAAAGATGGCACAAAGCTGTTCGCTCATACTCCCGGAACCGATTCTACATTACACATTTCCAAAGATATTACTACCATTCAAATGAATCAACTATTTTTTGATTGCGACATTACAGCTTTTGATGTAGACTCAGACAATCCTAACTTTATCGTAAATGACGGTTGTCTGTACAGCAAAGATTTAGGAACTATCTACCGTTGTTTACCAAGCAAGAAAGGTGCTTTTACACTATCAGATAAGACAAATTTCATTGGACATTCCGATTTTGCCCCTGAATTTATATACCCAGATGAATGTAACGCATTTAAGGATTGTAACCTAGTTACTTCTTTATACATAGGACCAAACTTAACTTCATTAAACACGGACACAGATTATCTTTCTGAGGCAGATGCACTCCAATCTCTGCCTGCATTGACATCCATTTCTGTATCAAAGGATAACAGTGCATTTTCAGCAACAAGCAAAATGCTTTTGGATAAAACCACTGCTAAACCACTATTTATATTTTGCAAAAACGGAACTATAACAATTCCAAAAGAAGTTACTGAGCTACCAACGGGATGCATCCATAACAATCCAATCGTTAAAAAAATAGTTATTCCTGACCATGTAAAAACAGTAGATTATTCAGCCATCGATAACTGTCCAAATCTTAAGACGATTCAATTAGGTGCTAAAATCAAATCATTTAGTACCAAGAATGCCAGCAATCTACCAAGCCTTAAGACCTTCAGTGTTAGCAAGAAGAACAAAAATCTGTCAACAAATAAAGGGGTTTTATATAACAAAAAAGCAACGAAACTAATGTTTTGTCCTGGTGGCATTAGTTCCTATACATTTCCGGCAACGGTAGCAGCTTGTAAGAGCGATGCTTTTAGTAGTGAAACGAATTCAATGAAGTTAAAGAAATTTATAACAAACGACAAAATTACTTCATTACCAAAAGTTTTACCTAGTTCCATTACAATTCTGCATATTGGTAAAAATATCAACAATATAGACAGTATTTATACTTTAACATTGAAAAAAATAACCATATCTAACCAAAACAAAACGTTCAAATTGAACAACGGCATAATTTACGGCAAAAAAAATCACAAACTATATAAGTGTCAGAAAAATGTAAAAGGAAAAGTGACTGTACAAAACGGAACAACTACCATTGCAGCCAACGCATTTCATAATTGCAAACAAATAACCAGTTTTCAGTTACCAAGCACATTAAAAAAAGTTGGCTATGGAGCATTTTCTCGTTGTATAAAAATCAAATCCATAACATTTCCTTCTAATACATCAGAGTTTGACTTTTGTATAGTAGATGGATGTAGCGCACTTACAAAAATTATTTTTAGAAGTAGCAAAATAGATTTGAGCCAACTTGATTATTTAGGCTACTTAAATCATCCTTTTAAAATGTATTTTTCAGAGAAGGTTTATGACAAATCCGAATGGTGTGGATATCGTTATATACACAAATATCCAAACGCTACTCTTTATTACTTATCGGAGTTATAAATACGATCAATGGCATCAGAATTTCATATGATACCAAAAAATTTTCAAAAAAAATAATTTTTTTTTAGTTTTTGTAGCTTTTTTGTAATGTCAACAGTATTACTAATGAATACGAATTAAAAAAGGAGTGTAAAAAATGAGAGTAAAAAAAGTATTAAAAACAGCAGTAGTAAGCACCATGATTGCAGCAATGAGTATAACCTCTGTTGCACAACCATTGTGTGATAACCCAGAAAATGTGCTGGCAGCATACAGCTCACGAAAAGCAGCCCAAAAAATAATTAAGAAAGTTAACTCAAAAGGCATACTTACTTACTTTAATGGAAAAGGTGAACTCTATCTTTCTGATAAGGTTTCAGCCATTGATACAGATGCGTTAAATCATGCCAAAGTTACTGCTTTTCGTGTTAATCCAGCAAATCCGTATTTAATGGCAATCAACGGCGTTTTATACACGAAAAGCGGAACTAAAATTGTTCGTTATCCAAATGCATCTAAAACTGAAACATATGTTATGCCAGAAGGGGTAAAAACAATTTGTTACGGAGCATTCAAAGGCGCAAAGGTTAAAAATGTAGTATTACCACAATCATTAACCAATATAGGACGTAACGCTTTTAGAGGATGCAGAAAACTAGAAAGCATTAATATTCCTAATAACATAGGAGTAATTAGAGAAAATACATTTTTAAATTGTCAGAGCTTAAAGAAAATAACATTGTCAAAAGGCATTGAAAAAGTTGGTTATGATTCATTTAGCGGATGCACGAATTTAACAGAAATTACTTTTTTAAGCGGAACAGCAAATATAAAAAATTACGCATTTGATAATTGCGAGAAACTTGAAAAGGTCAACGTAAAAAACGGATTTAAAAAAATCGGTAACTATGCATTTAGGAATTGTAAACGTTTGCAAAGCATTAAATTCGGAAAAAAATTAGAAAGAATTGGTGATTATGCATTTTATAATTGCCAATCTTTGAAATCAATACATATTCCTGGAAATGTGGACATTATTGAGGATGCGGCTTTTTGCAACTGTCAAGGCTTACAAGTAGTATCAATTGCAGATGGAGTTGAAACAATCAAAGAGGAAGCATTTCAAGGCTGTACACAATTAACAAATGTTAATCTTCCAAACTCTATTACCGAGATTTCAAACAGTATGTTCTATGGTTGTACTAGTTTGAAAAAAATTAGTATCCCAAAAAGTGTAAAGGACATTTATTCCTTCGCATTTGCATCCTGTAAATCACTAACTGAAATTAGCATACCAAATAGTGTAACTCATATTAGTAACAGTGTATTTAAAGATTGTTTGTCATTGCGCAAAATCAAATTACCGGAAAAATTAGAGAAAATCGAACAATATACATTTTATAATTGTGATAGTCTAGAAGATATAAATTTACCAAACAGTGTAGATACAATCAAATACGGCGCATATGCAAATTGTGACAAACTAAAAAATATCAAAATTACTAAAAATGTAACCTCAATAGGTGAAGATGCGTTTTGCAAAACCGGAGAACAGTATATTGTGGATGCTGCTAATCCTGTGTATGCATCAATTGACGGTGCTTTATGTGACTCTAGTAAAACAATTTTGTTAAAGTGTCCAGCTCATAAGGCAGGAAATTATAAGACTCCGGACAGTGTTGACACAATTTCAGATTCTGCATTTACAAATTGTGATAAGTTGAAGGTTGTTGAGATAGGAGAAAAAGTTACTAGTATTGCACAGTCTATCTGCGAAGATTCATCAATCGAAAAACTGATACTGCCAAAGACATTGACATATGTTGATGATAATCGTTATAAAAGTAGTTCAAACAATTTAAAAGCAGTAGAAATACCTGCAGAAAACAAAGATTATTTTACAAAGGATGGCGTGTTGTATAGCTCTGAGGGAACAATGTTGATTTATCCTGAAAAAAGAGAAGGAACAATAACATTCCCATATAACTTTAACAACGTATATTTTATTCCTATGAACAACTGTGCATCAAAATTTCAAGTAGCCGTATCTGGAGGAGCTA
>CADBNB010000002.1 GCA_902795895.1 uncultured Lachnospiraceae bacterium
AAGCCATTTACAAAGGATTAGAGCAGGTAAAACCTTGGGGATTCCTTGGTGATATGGGACAGGCTGTACATGACCATTGCTACGACAATGGATTTACCGTTGTTCGTGAAATCGGAGGACACGGTGTTGGATTGGAATTCCACGAAGATCCATGGGTAGGATATCACACGAAAAAAGGAACTGATATGCTTTTAGTTCCTGGAATGATATTTACAATAGAGCCTATGGTAAATATGGGAAAAGAAGACATTTTCACTGATGAGGCAAATGATTGGGAAGTATATACTGATGATGGAATGCCATCTGCACAGTGGGAAATTATGGTATTGGTAACAGAAGACGGTGCGGAGGTAATTAGCTGGTAGAGAAAGATTTTTGCTTTGATACAGAACTACCATGACTTATGTTATGGAAGGAATGCGCAGAAAAACTTTGTCTAACGTGATATTTTTGAAAAAGAGTCTCAGATACGTTTTGTTAGTATTTGAGAAGTATAGATACTGGAAATTTTAGTTTTTCGAAGACGTTTTCGTGTTTCGAAAAATTGTAATGTACTCTCGGAGTCTTTTTGTGGTATATGGAAGACAACGAGAGTACATTTGTAAGATATAGGAGGAACCCATGAAAAAAGGGCAGATTTGGGAAGGTATTGTAAAAGAAGTAGATTTTCCGAACAAAGGAATTGTAGAAGTGACAGAAACCCTTGAAAACGGTGAAGTACGTGAACATCGTGTCATTGTGAAAAATGCAATCAAAGGTCAAACCGTGCGCTTTGGTATCAATAAAGCCAGAAAAGGAAAGTACGAGGGAAGACTATTAGAAGTATTGAAACCATCAGAATTGGAGACCAGAACAGGGGCGTGTGCCGGATTTGGTCAGTGTGGAGGATGCAGTTATCAGGCATTGTCCTATGAGGAACAGTTGAACATGAAAGCTTTACAGGTGGAAAAATTACTTCGTGCAGTATGTCCGGATTTGCCATTTGAAGGCATTGTAGGAAGTCCGAATGAGTGGGAATATCGTAACAAAATGGAATTTACCTTTGGTGACGAGTACAAAGACGGGCCTTTGGCGCTTGGAATGCACAAAAAAGGAAGTTTCCATGACATCGTTACCACAAAAGATTGTAAAATCGTTCATAAAGATTATGGAATTATATTGGACACTGTGTTGCAGTATTTTACGGAGCGAAACATCAGTTTTCATCATCGTATGACACATGAAGGATATTTGCGCCATTTGTTAGTGCGTCGTGCCGTAAAGACAGGGGAACTATTAATCAGTGTAGTAACTACCACTCAGGAAATGGTACCATTGCAACCATTGGTAGAAACTCTTCTTTCTTTACCATTGGAAGGAAAAATCGTGGGTATCCTGCACGTTAAAAATGACAGCCTTGCAGACGTGGTACAAAGTGACGAAACAGAAGTGTTGTACGGACAGGACTACTTCTATGAAGAATTATTGGGACTTAAATTTAAGATTTCCACCTTCTCATTTTTCCAGACAAATTCTTTGGGAGCCGAGGTATTATACACTACTGCCAGAGAATTTATGAATAGCGATGGAACAGATGCAGCCAAGGGAAAAGTTGTATTCGATTTATATAGCGGAACCGGAACCATCGCCCAGATGATGGCACCGGCAGCAAAGAAAGTCATCGGTGTAGAAATCATCGAAGAAGCTGTAGTAGCAGCCAGAGAAAACGCAAAATTAAACGGACTTGATAACTGTGAATTTATTGCAGGAGACGTGTTAAAAATGCTGGATACCATCGAGGAAAGACCGGACTTCTTAGTCCTTGATCCACCTCGTGATGGAATCCATCCAAAAGCATTGAAGAAAATTATAGATTACGGCGTAGACCAGATTGTCTACATTTCCTGCAAACCAACAAGCCTGGCAAGAGACTTGGAAACCTTCCAGGAGTGCGGATATGAGGTGAAGCGGGTGAAGTGCGTGGATATGTTCCCACAGACGGTACATGTGGAGACGGTAGTATTGCTATCACACGAGTAAGACAAATCGGAATTTATGGGAGGTATATTCGATGGAAAAAGATATTATGAATTGGATTGAAATAAGCGACAGAGATGAGGTTGTTCGT
>CADBNB010000003.1 GCA_902795895.1 uncultured Lachnospiraceae bacterium
AAGAAAAACAAAAAAGGAAGATTATTTAAAGTAAAACCATCTACTAAGCAGTACTTTATTTACTTATTAAAAGGAAAGTATTAAAGGAACAAAGAGTTTTGCTTGCAAAACTCTAGCGCGACCGCGGTATTGTGCAGTAATTAACTCCATCTCCGCGGTCTGCGCATCCTCGCGGAGCGTTTTGATTTTTCTTACAAACAATTCTCATAAGAAGCAAATGAGCCTTCCACAGTCTGCTGCAGGAAAGCTCATTTTTTTACGATATAATCGTATCATCATCTTTTTTATTGTTGCTACCATCATCAAATTCCGGATAAGCATCTGTAGGCTTTGGTGCCTTAGTAATAATCGGTTTTTGTGTCGGTGCCATTGTAGGCTCTGGAGTCGGTTTTTGTGTCGGTTTCGGCTTCTTGGTAGGTCTTCTCGAAGGTTTCGGTGTCGAAGGTTCTTTTGTAGGCTCCGGTGTCGCAGGTTCTTCTGTAACATAAACCGTTACTATCGGATACAATGTCTCCGGCACTTCCTGCCCTTGCATATAATCTACGTCACCATTTAACAATCGAATGGCCGAAGATATAATCGCCATTGAACAAACTGCCACAATCACAATAGCCGTAACCATCCGTGACCGCTCGCGTTTACGTATTCTTTGTATCAACAAAAAGTTTTCATCTAAAACAATAGAATCCTTCTCTTTTTCAAAAGCAATACCAATTACTTCTTTTCCTTCGTATTCTTCATCTAACAATAAAGGACTTTGAGGATTTTCGCTATTACCATTCATCGTTTTCATCCTCCTCTGACGAAGTCTCAACACCTACGAATTTCATACTTGTAATCACGTAAAATTGGAAATACTTATTCACGCGGTTCATTCTCTGGTCGCCCATTTTGATAGTCTCTGTCCCCGCATGATATGTGGAATAGCTAATATTTCCTCTCATTTTGTCTAACTGTTGTGTACTGCTTGGTCTATATTCTTCCACTAAATGACGTTTTGTCTTCATAATTTCCTTGTCTTCTTTTCCAAGGAACCATCGCCATACTCTGCTAATATTCAAAAATGAATAAGCACTGAAGGTTCCAAGTAAAAATACAGATGCCAACAATCCTGTCCAGCCAAATGGCTCTCCTTTTCCAAATCTGGCAGCTGTCAACAAAGCAGAAATAATAAATCCAAGGAACATAATCCATGTAATGGCTAATTTCCCGTATTTCTTTCTATCTTCCATATGATAGTTATCCAATGCATCTATCAAGTCAAATGCTGTCTGATAACGATATTTCGGATCAGTCATAACACATTTTTGCACGATTAATTGAATACCTCTAGAAAATGACCTATCCCATTTTCTAATAGGATAAAACTCATATGGAGGTTGATCCGGATGCTTACCGGTCAACAAATGATACATCGTAGCCCCTACTCCATAAATATCCGTACGTTCATCTGACTGTCCCGACTGTGAACACTGCTCCGGAGCAGCATATCCCCTGGAACCAAGATATTCCGTATCACTACTACTGGTTGACTTAAATGTTCTAGCAATACCAAAATCAATCAGTTTGATTTCTCCTTCCGGCGTCAACATGATATTGGAAGGTTTGATATCTCTGTAAATAATAGCATTCTTTCTTGTATGCAAATAATGAAGCACATCACAAACCGCTCTTGTCCATTTTACAACGTCTTCTTCCTTTTGTTTTCCTTCACGTTCCAGTTTTTCCATCAATGTACATCCTTCGATGTAATCCATGACGATATACATCTTTTCGTCCATAAGGAAGTAATCAACAATTCTAGGAAGAGCAGGATGCTTCAAACTTTTTAAGATTGAAATCTCTTTCTCCGTGGCAATCTTATAAATTTGCGCATGGGAGCTCTTTTCAGAAACATCAAGCACTTTGATTGCCCAGTCCATATTTAATTTAATATCACGAGCCAAATAAACCTTGGACATTCCACCGCGTCCAATCTCATATTGCAATATATATCTGTCATTTATCATCTGCCCATCCGATTGCAAAACTACCCCTCCTTTCCTCATTAATCTGCTTTCAATATCCTATACCGGAAGACTTTAAGATAACCTGTTTTTTATCCTTATCTTTCAAGTTTTTTATAACATTACCTGTTTTTATTATTCCTCATTCGTAACCGCAACAACTGTTATATTGTCTTCTTCTCCATCAATCTTTAACTGTTCAATCATTTCCTTTAAGTAATCCTCAAGACCTTCCTGACCATTTTCACGATAAAAACTAATCTTTTGAAGTGCTTTTTTTGATGCAGTACGCCAAAAACCATCCGTACACAACACGTAGATTGCTTCCGAGTCAAAATAATCAATCAATATATCCGGTTGAATCTTCTTAGAGCCGCCAACACACTGCAACAATACATTTTGCATGCCCTTCTCTTTTGCCTGTTCAAAAGTCATATTTCCGCGATTTACTTCTCTTTCAGCTAATGTCTGCTCCACCGTAATCTTCTCAACCGTATCCGTAATTTTATAAATTCTGCTGTCTCCAACATGCATGACCATACAACAAAAGTCATCAAACAAAAGGACTCCGGAAAATGTACTTCCTACTAATAAATTTTTGCTTTGTCCGTACTGATAGATACTTTGGTGCACCTGTTGTAACTTCTCTTTCCAAGAATCTTTGACACCTTTAATAATATCTTTCCAAAGACGTTCCTGCTTATCAACAATATGCTCTTCCAACACAATGGGAAGTTCTTTTTCAAACCATGTATCAAATTCTTCTATAATAGCTGTACTTGCCATCTCGCCCTGCGACATTCCATTTACTCCATCGCATACGATTGCCATGGTAATCATTCCTATAGAAGTCTTTGCACGCTTGATACAAGCACCATCTTGATTTTTCTTTTCTTTTGTTCCTACATCAGAACAAATGATATTAATACTCTTCATAATGTTCACCCAAAGTAAATCTTTTTCACGTTCGACTACATACGCATTTATAATAGCATAATTCAAATGCTTTTTCAAGGTAAAAGGCATTGAAAAAGACTTGAATACTACTAATATTCAAGTCTTTTTATTACAATATGATTTGATAGATTTAACACGAAATCATGTTTGTCGCAAAACAGGTATATTTCCCATTAATATCCTACTTTTTTTCCTGATTTCGTCATATATCCCGAAATCAATCCAGCTTTATAATCTTTGATTTTTCTCTTGTTTGGAACCCCAGGATCTGTCGGATCATAATTGATTGATCCTGCAATCTTAATAGTCTTTGGTTTTCCTAAAGGCCCTGGTTTACTGCTGTTTCCTACTGTAAATTTAACACTGGAACCTACGGATGCATAATCATAAATCCATTTTGCATCAGCAACCATCATACGCACGCATCCTGCTGATGCAGGTGATCCAAGTTTATTGTAATCAGACGCTCTTAATGCATAGTGAGAGTCTGCACTTACAGCAATGGAATGGAAATATACATTTCCTACAACATGTGATGCCCATCTTGCATAACAGATACTGCCATCTGGTTCAAGCATCTGTTTCATGGTATATTTGACACCTGCACCATTTGAGCAAATAGAAAATGAACCTATCGGTGTATAAGATGTATCTTCATTCAAATCTCCAGCACCTTTATTTGTCCATGTATCTCTACCAACAGATACTGCAAATGCCTTTACAGGAATGATATATTTTTCTGTTTTTGAATCATACGCATACACAGTAAGCGTACATGCTGCACGATTTAATTCAATGTAAAACTTATTTACATTTGTCGCACTACTTTCCTGTAAACCAAGAATATCTGTCAAATCCGTCTGTTTCACATTATCTATATAATAGAACTTATATTTTTTTCCATTATACTTTTCATAATACCAGCCATTCTTAGCAGCTTCATCCTTTGTCACTTTCACTTTTGTTGAAACAACTAATTCCTGTGTTCCCCATTTTGTTGTCACATAAGCATCAATCTTATATTTTCCAGGATAACGATTTAATTGCGATACTATGTACGCTTTTTTCTTGCTATTATATTTCGCTTTCGCTTTGTTTTGCAACTGAAAGCTTCCATCTTTATAATAATACACAAAATACTTTACTGCTTTGGCATTTCCAGGAACATATAATCCCTTTAACGTAAATGTAGATTTTCTAGTTTTCTTGCTCTTTGTTACAGCATATTTTGTATATGATACGGTTTGAGTTACCTTAGCACTAGTCTTTGCTAACACTTCATTAACACCGTTTACAATCTTTGCTTTTACAGTATAGTTTCCTAACACATTGCTTAGATCTGACATTGCTACTGTTGCGCTATACACTCCGCTACTATTCTTCGTTGTCTTTTTTTCACATACTTCTTTTCCGTTTTTATCAAATATACATACCATAACTTTCTGAATGTTACATGGACTTGTAATATCTGAAACTTTTACAGAAAAGCTCGCTTTCTTTTCCAATGTACTGTTTTTCACTACTTTTACTGTACCAACTTTAGCATCTACATTAAATAACTGCTTTGATACTAAGGCTCTCATTTCACCGTAACCAACCATTACCTTGGCATAATATTCACCAAATGATAATTTATCATTTTGAATATCAATACTCCATGATAAATCTGCATTTTTGAATGTCTTTTCGTCTGAAATCATGTTAGCAGTCTTCTCGCCGTTGGAGTTCTTCCAAACATACAACGAAACTTTATTTTTTTCGCCCGGAAATGCCACTTCATTTCCTTTGGTAACAGTAAGAGTTGCACTGCGATTTTTACTTGTCGTCGCCCCAGAAACTTTAAAATCAAGTAACTGACTCTTGATACTGAAATCACATGTATGATCTCCAACAACAGTTTTATCGCCAGCAATACACTTCACTGTATACTGATGATAAACAAAGCTATCAATATCGTCCATAGAAAAACTTCCAACCGCTCCCTCTGGTGATATTTTCTTTTCCATTGCAACAACCTCAACACCACTTGTATTGATATAAGTTGCCTGAAGAGTAGCTTCTTCATTTAATCCATTTACCTGATAATTACAAATACCTTTTTGTCTGTCTGTAGTAATC
Source organism: uncultured Lachnospiraceae bacterium (assembly GCA_902795895.1). Taxonomy (GTDB): domain Bacteria; phylum Bacillota; class Clostridia; order Lachnospirales; family Lachnospiraceae; genus CAG-411. The sequence goes on from CADBNB010000003.1 coordinate 5,082, forward strand.
AATAATTGCAATCCTGTTTCCTGTGCTTTTACAACATTTACTCCAAATGCTACTGCAAGCAAAACACTGATTACTGCCACTAGTCCAAAAATACTTTGAAATACTCTTTTCATTTCTGTCTCCTTCCGGCCTAAACCTTTTACTTTAAAAGTGTTTTCCGTAGTCAAATCCAAATGCATGCTTTCATAAAATTCAGATTGAATGCGTGAAAACCTAATCTGTATGAGCAAGTAGCCCTTTGAAGTGTATTGCAAATACAGAATCAGCTGTGTTAACAGCTTTGTCTTATTTATTCATGTATAAATACTGCGTCTCCCATATGCACTAAATTGAAGATTTTTTCTGCATCTTCCAACTGTAAATTGATACAGCCATGAGAGCCTCTTGTCTTATATATCTCCGGAGTCCATCTCGACCAGTCACTTCTCGCCAGATAATGGTATCCGGTTCCTGTCCACATAATTCGTACCCAATACTTGGTAGGGGTTTCATAATCAGAACCTACCAATGTGTACTCTTCTTTTTTATCTTTTATGTAATAGCATCCTGTTTTTGTAGCACGCTCCGGATCTGAAAGAAGTCCGGTAACACACACGCAGGAATATACCATTTTTCCATTTTGATACACATAGACCATCTGATTTCCAATGTCTACTTCACTATAATTTTCAGTATCCCAATCCTCAGAAAAATTCACATAATCCCTTTTATACGCCGTATTGCTATAAATCGGTTCCAAATTTTTCGTAAGTTTCAATCGGTTTTCTTCACTAGGATCCTTGATATATGCATCTTTATCCGCTTTTTCATTGTTATATCGGATACTTTTCAATGCCTGTTTACATGTTTTTTTATAATCAAGTCTCCAACCATAATCACCTTCTGAAATATTTATGGTTCTGTTATCATGGGTAACAAATTTTCTCGTAGTTCCCTGTGTTTTATACTTAAGACAAAATGTCTCTACCCATAAATTTAATTTTTCTTCATTAATTTTTACTTTTCCATCTTTATTTACTGACAACCAGTTCTTTATATTTTCCGGTGTGATACTTTCTGTTGTATCCTCTCCCATGTCCCATACAATCCAGTTAAGTAAATAATCATTGTATTTTTCAATTGCATTTACCAATTTCTCATCATTAGAATAACGACTTGGTTTTTTATATACATTTTCATTTTTCTTAGCTGTAAGCTTCAACGTATCTTCCATTTGAACAATTTGTTCTTCTACTACTTTTTGCAATTCAGATAGAATAATCGTATTACCCAACTGTTCTTTTTGTATGATTGCACTGTTTTTCTCTTCTGAATAGACGATTTTTGCGCTTTTTGGTTTTTCAATTTTATAATTGTCACTTCCACAGACTAACTCTGATTTCTGTAATATAGTCACTAATTTATTTTCATCAAACTGGGCATTTACAGCTTTTGCATATGTTTTCTTTCCCCAGTGAAGGAAATGAAATTTCTGTTCTTTCTCTTTGTACAATGCTTCCAGTTCTTTCTCAAACTCAACAGTCAAATCAATGTCTTTTCCACAGATCTCAAGAGTTCCGTCGTTACGCCCTTCTATATGTAATACATAATTATCAATGTGCTTTTGCAAAGCTTCTTTACTTTGCTCTAATGTGTTTCCCGAAACATCCACATCACAAATCTCCGTATGCGGATCCCAACGGTTGCAATAATATATATTTATTCCTCCGTAAACTAAAACCGAAAGAATAAACACACCTGCTACGCCAAACAATACTTTCTGTTTCAGGGATAATGCTTTTAATTTCGCCATTCCGTCTATCATCTTATACCATGTCCTTTTCTACAACAAAGAAACTAATAAAAAATCCATTTTCGCAACCATAATTTATCATAGAATTCCTACTATGTCAACGGATTCAAGCGTATCAAATAAATTATGGTACTTTTTATTGTAACACCTTATTATCCCTCTATTTTTTTGTGCAATATAACCCTTTTCTCATTCACTGTCATTTACAAAAAATCTGTTTTCACAATATATTTTAAAACATCTAAAATACCATATTATTCATACAATATATTCTATAACGTCAAAGAAATTCTTTAACGTTCATAGAATATACTTTTTAACAAAAGAAAGAAGCCGCCACAAAGAAACGACTTCTTTCTTTCTCTTTACCATAAATGGTGTTCGTATAAATGAACAACAAAGTATGTACTTCGCTGTAACATATTCAAACTAAAAATTAGTTGTTGATGAACTTATCTTCTTCGTTGTTCCAGCTGTACAACTTACGGATTTCTTCTCCAACGATTTCTGATGGATGCTCAGCAGCAAGCTTTCTCATAGCCTTGAAGTGTACCTGTTTTCCACCCTGTGACATGTCTAATAAGAATTCTTTTGCGAATGAACCATCCTGGATATCAGAAAGAACTTTCTTCATAGCCTTCTTTGTCTCTTCTGTAACAATCTTAGGTCCTGTGATGTAGTCACCGTACTCAGCAGTATTTGAAATAGAATATCTCATTCCAGCAAATCCTGACTGGTAAATTAAGTCTACGATTAACTTCATCTCATGGATACACTCAAAGTAAGCATTTCTTGGATCATATCCAGCTTCTACTAATGTTTCGAAACCAGCCTGCATCAATGCACAAACACCACCACAAAGTACTGCCTGCTCACCGAATAAGTCTGTCTCTGTCTCTGTTCTGAATGTTGTCTCAAGAACACCAGCTCTTGCTCCACCGATAGCTAAAGCGTATGCTAAAGCGATTTCCTGAGCTTTTCCTGTAGCGTCCTGCTCAACAGCGATCAAACATGGAACACCCTTTCCAGCCTGGTACTCAGAACGTACTGTATGTCCAGGTCCCTTAGGTGCGATCATTGTTACGTCAACATCTGCTGGAGGTACGATACATCCGAAATGAATGTTGAAACCATGAGCGAACATTAACATATTTCCAGCCTCTAAGTTTGGCTCGATGTCTTTCTTATATAAATCAGCCTGACGCTCGTCGTTGATAAGGATCATGATGATGTCAGCCTTCTTAGCAGCTTCTGCAGCAGTGTAAACTTCAAATCCCTGCTTTACAGCCTTATCCCAAGACTTACTTCCTTCATATAAACCGATGATTACGTTACATCCTGACTCCTTAGCATTTAATGCGTGAGCATGTCCCTGGCTACCATAACCGATAACTGCGATAGTCTTCCCGTCTAATGCTGAAAGATTACAATCTTCTTGATAAAAAATCTTTGCCATTGTATTTTCCTCCTAAAAATGAATTGAATTTGAAACAGTATCTGTCCATGGGACATATACTTTATATGAAATGCCCTGGGCTTTTGTACGATGTACCTAACTTGCCAGCAGCATTTGTTTCCATAAATCTCATGATGAAATAGATCACTTGCATGGGTATTTCCTATTTCATAAAATCAGCTGTCATTATAGACATTCCGCACATCCATCCTGTCCACGGATAAGACCAGTCACGCCTGTACGTACAAACTTCACAATCTTAAATCCATCCAACAAACGAATGAACGCATCAACTTTCGCCTGATTTCCAGTAAGCTCTATCATAAGTGTCTCAGGTGCTACATCAACAATATTTGCACGGAAGATATCTGCTACTGCAATTACTTCCTGACGTTGTGTTTTATCTGCCTGGATCATCACAAGAACAAGCTCTCTGCATACTGCATTTGTATCGGATAATTCCGTAATCTCGCGGACATCCTCCAACTTGCTAAGCTGCTTTTCAATCTGCTCTAATGTGTGTTCCTCTCCGCTAACAGCCACTGTCATTCTGGAATACAGTGGATTTTCAGTCTCTGCCACGGAAACGCTGTCAATGTTATATCCTCTACGGCTAAATAACCCAGACACACGACTTAAAACTCCCGATGTATTATCTACTAAGATAGATAAAACCATTCTTCTCATAATACTTCGTCCTTTCCTGAATATCTATAGATATTCGCTAACGTATATTCTAACAATTTTGTATTGAATTGTCAATAAATAAGGGGCTGTCGCAATAACGATTTTATAAATCGTTATTGTGAGGCTCCTGTTTTTATATTTTTAGAATTTTTTCTGTTTTGGGGTAGTACTTTTTAAAAAAGGTAGACTTCCCCTATGAAAATAAGATTCGTTTTTCGATTTGAATTTTTAAAAGCTATGCACTTTGTTTCAATGAAAATAAATGTCT
>CADBNB010000004.1 GCA_902795895.1 uncultured Lachnospiraceae bacterium
AAGTCTATTTTTTTCTTTTACCAGTCTGCGCTTAACTAGAATCGTTCCACAAATAATTGTAGCAACCAGTCCCAGAAATACGGTATAAATCAAAAAGCTTGCATATGAATTAACAATGCCATTAAAACACTTAATATTTCGATACGATAAGGTCCACAAATCCAAATATAACACATTGCATAAATTCCAAGATTTTAAAAATAAATACGGACTTTGTTCCCCTATATTATTCCACAGTATTTCCTCAATCAAAAACACAATAAAAAGCAATATAAACGAAAGCTTTCTCATCCTGAATAACGACAATCCAAGCCATAGTACCAATGAAAATACAAACATTGTAATAATTCGAAGAATTCCGTAGTAAATAAGAAATTGAACAACTGACAACTTGTATATATAATTTTTAAAAATTGCAATAGATTGTACCGGATTTGTTAAATCATTCCATCCACCATACATTTTAAAAGCAATCAATAAAATGCCAGCATAAGATATAACTGTAAAAAACGATATACCCAAAAACAAAGCTCTTACCCGCCACAAAAACATCCCAAGTCGCCCATTTTTTGTGGAATAAAATATAGCCTTTTGACCTATGCATTCATCTTGAAAAAATTGCCACACAAGAACAAATACAAACAAAAATAAAAAATATGGAAACGCCTTGTATTCAAAAAATGAAATAACAGCTTTATAATTTCCATCTTTTACTTTCAGATTCACCAATTTGGCATAATCTTGTTTTGTTTTTTCTATATTTTTTCTCGTAAAATCATTTTCATTTTTAAAAATACTTATTTTATTTAGCTTGTCACCAACTATTTGAGTATTTTGTATAAACGATGAATACTCTTCAATATAAGCTAAATTTTCAATTTCTATTTCTTTAGCACGCTCTCCATTTCTCATTCCTGTATCTTGGTATTGAAATATAATATATCCACATATTGCGACAAGAAGTAACAGAAGCGTTACTATTATCATTTTCTTTTCGGTAAAAATTCTTCTCTCTTCCATCAATTTTCTCCTTGAATTTTATACTTGGATATATCGCTATATGGCGTAAGAAGAACATCTTTATCCGCTTCTTTCCTAATTTTAACTATTTTCCCCGCTTCATCTAATTCATATTGTATTGAACTATTTTCATTTAGAACATCTTTAATTCGAACAACTATGTTTTTACCATAAGCAAACACCATAAGATTATATGTATTTTCTGTATCTAGCTTACACTTATAAAATTCACTTTGCTCACCTGTTGTTAGATTCATTCGCTTTATGTTACGTTCCAAATCAACATAATAGAGATTCTCTCCTATTACGGTATAATCACGATAAACGTCTTTACATACATACCATAATTTATTGTTTTCTGTGTCATATGCATAAATATTATCTTGAATATCTTTTGTATTTTCTTTAGAAATCCCCATTTGAAATAAAACGTATTTTCCATACGGCTTAATCCTATAGATAGAAGTGTTTTTCCCAGAAACGCGATATAAACACTCTACGTTAGCATTTTCCTCTAGTTTCACACGATATAACGCAGAAGCTTCAGCGCCCATATAGTAATCCGTAAAGTAAATATATCCTCTATGTAGCTGAATTTCCGGAAAGTAAACACTTTCTGACACCTCTTCTTCATCTTGTTTAATTTCAATATATTGTCTCATTATTTTACAGATTTTTTCCCTTGTTGATCCATCTGGACTAATTTTGCAAATCCATATATTTCCATCTTCAATCATTGGTGTATACAAATTTCCTTCATAATTCCATAAATTACACATAGGAAATTTATTTTTTTCAAAATACGCATTACAAGAAGAATCGTTATGCTGACAATTATTTTTACCGCAAACAAATACCTTTTCTCCTGTTTCATAATCAAAATACATAAGATAATTATCGTCAGTCATTTCATTTTTAGTTACCTGATAATGCCCATAAGGAGTGTATACCTCTGTTGAAAACGCTTCACGATCCGACTGACAATCCGTATCATATTTATAGGAAAAATCTGATACCTGTTTTATTTTTAACTGTTTAATTTCCTGCGTTTCATCATATGTATTTATAACTTCATTATTGTTTTTTTTATCAGTAACAGTACAACCTGAAAACATAATTATGGTTCCAATCACCAAAAATAAACTCATATATATTTTTTTCATAATAAATATTCCTCCTATTATTTTACATTTCACGCACTTTTAACTACATCAAGCTATTATTATTGATAAAGGAACGTACTCGTAAATATTTTTCACCTCTTCCTGTCATTATTCACTTTCATATATAGTAGTGACTGCGAAGCAGTCATGTCCATTCACTTTTCTTTATTTTCATATAACTCTTTTTGTGTAATAATTGCACGTAAATTTCATTTTATAATAGCACTTTCTATTTTGCAATTTTTTTTGAGTGAATCGACGTTTTTCTTGAGTGAATGAAACATTTTTTCACATACATGCAATTTATCCACTCAAACCAAATAGTTATTCATTTTTTAACTACATGTTGCTTAAACATCACAAAGTCAAGTTTCTATTCCGCCACCGCAGTCTGCGCATCCTCGCGGAGCATTTTTGTGTAATAGGAAATTGCATCGCAATTTCCTATTACATTAAAAAGGGTGGCCGATTGAAACGACCACCACTTTTTTCATGTTGTCTGAAAACTAAAATGTAGGTTTATTTATAATATGACACTTTTTTTCTTCTTCTTCTTTCTGAAAGTCCTTTACTATTAAAGATTAGAATAAAGATAATCAAAAGAATCACTACAATGGCTGCCACAATAAATACCCAATTATCAATCTTGTTCAATTTATTGATTGCCTTTGTTGCTTTACTTTCCTTCACTAAAACCATGGTAGAAGTTTTTGACACCTTTACGCTGTCTTTTACTTCTTCAATAACGTCTGTACCGGCTTTCTCACCATTGATATAAACACTCCATGTATCTGTATCCGGAAGATTTACTGTAATGTCCTTTTTATTACCGTTATGAATTACCATAATGGCATCTGCCTTTTCACCATTTGGCTTTCCTGAAATCGTGTAACCTACTGCTGCACCTTTCAGGCCATCGATAAATTTCACTTTATCCTGAAGGTCTTCAATCTTTGTCAAACGAAGTGCTGCATGTGCCTTACGGAATTTAATCAATCCCTTGTAATAATTGTATACATCCGCATTTTCTGTCAATGTATCCCACTTCAAACTATTTACTTCGTCACCAGACTTATAACTATTGGCATCATATCCATCACCGGATGGTTTTGAACGAAGGAATTCTTCTCCTGCCATCATAAATGGAATACCTTCTGATGTAAATGTCATAGCTGCTGCCAGCTTATTCATAGCAATATATTCTTCCTTGCCGGCATCAGGCACTGAAACCTGAAGTTTATCCCATAAAGTAAGATTATCATGACATGAAACATAATTGATACACTGTCCCGGCTCAACAGCCCATGCTGATTTTGATTTCGTCAGTTTTGACACATCAATCTGCTCATTTTCCGTGGCACCTAAAATACTTGCCTTCACATCTTCTAAATAAGCATCATTTCCAGCAAGGAAACCTGTATCTTTCTCGTCAAATACATTTCCTTTTAATCCATCACGAAAATCATCACTAAACGCTGCAATTCCCTCTAAGTTGCTCATATTTGCTTTTACGGCACGCAAAGATTCATTCAATCCAGACTCTCCACCGGTCCATCCTTCACCGTAAATAATAATGCTAGGGTCAATCTCATCTAATGCTGCTCTTACTTCCTGCATTGTTTCAATATCATGAACACCCATTAAGTCGAAACGGAAACCGTCCACATGATACTCTTTTACCCAATAAACAACAGAATCTACAATATACTTTCTCATCATAGAACGCTCAGAAGCAGTTTCATTTCCACATCCGGAACCATTTGTGAAAGAGTCTCCTGATTTACGGTAATAGTAATCAGGCACGATTTTCTGGAAATTTGAATCATCAATATTAAATGTGTGATTGTAAACCACGTCCATTACCACGCGAATACCATTTTCGTGTAATGCCTGTACCATTTGTTTGTATTCATTTACACGCACATTTCCATCTGTCGGATCTGTTGAGTAAGAACCTTCCGGCACATTGTAATTCTTAGGGTCATATCCCCAGTTGTACTGGTCGTCAGACTTTGACTCATCTACTGTTGCATAGTCATAGGATGGCATGATATGTAAATGTGTAATACCCATATCCACCATATGATCTAATCCTGTAGATTCTCCATTGCTGTTTTTTGTTCCCTTTTCTGTCAAGCCAAGGTATTTTCCTGTATTTTTGATACCTGAACTTGAATCTGCGGAAAGGTCACGAATCTGAAGTTCATAGATCACAGCATCCTGAATGTTTTTAAATGCAGGACTCTTTTCCTTTGCAAATCCCGACGGATCTGTGGAATCAAGGTCAATGACCATACCACGGTTACCGTTGACTCCGGTAGTTCTTGCATATGGATCTACCGCTTCTTTTGTAATTCCATCTACCGTAACACTGTATGTATAATAAGTGTTTTTCATATCTCCAGATGCTTCGTAAACCCATGTACCGTTTACATCTCTCATCATTGACTGAGTTTCGATCAAATTATCTCCGGAACCTTCGCTGTAGAAATTGATATCTACCTGTGATGCTGTAGGCGCCCACAAACGGAAATCTGTTGATTCTTTTGTATAGTTCGCACCTAAATCGTCACCTTCATATGTATATGCCTTTTCAAATGCTTCTGTCGAAAATGCTGTACTAACAGAAACAGGGCAGCTGATATGATTTTTCATTGCTAATGTATAGCTGTTTGCAAAATCCACATCATCTTTCAAAATCACAGATGCGCTCTTTTCTTTTCCAGGATTTTCTGACCAAACCTTAAGTAATTCATAGTCTTTTCCATCCTGATCCGTCAAAGTAAACTGCTTTACAAGCTTCTCCTTTGATGTATCTACCGTATCTGCAAGGCTGAATACAATTTCTGATGCACTAACAAAAGATGCTGATGCGATAACCGGCTGCTTTATGGCATCCTTCTTATCGTAGTAAACTTCTTTATTTCCCTGTACTACATAAACCTGTAATCTGTTGTTTTTCGCCTGTGTTAAATCAATCACACGGTCATTTTCACAGTCAGCTTCGCCATTTGACAAGTTGAAACGAAGACCTACGGTCTTTGCTTTTTTCTTATTGATGAAACCGATTTTGTAAAGACCTCCAAAGCTGTCTTTTGACTGCAATTCATAACTTCCGCCATCTTTATCACCTAACCATGCATAGGCAGAAACATTGTCATATTTATTGTTGAATGTATAATAATGAACATCAATCTTAACAGCATCTTTCTGATTATATACTGCCTGGCGTGCTTTGTTCATCTGTTCGATATCGTATTTTTTTGCACCTTTTGGCGCTCTATCCGCATATTCTTTCTTGCCGCTTGTCAGCCAGATTTCCGTAATTGAATCTCCCACTTCAACAAAGCGGTCTTCCTCTACGTCTTTTGCTTCCCACTCGTTTAAACGAACAATAAATCCGACTTTTCCAGGTGCAGAAATGTTGCAAACAGCAATTTTTCCGTAACTGTCTTCTGCAGAAAAATCTACCTGTTTTCCGTCCTTTCCATCTTCCCAAAGCCACAAATTCCAACCCTTGTAATCATTATTCTCACGTCCGCCGTAATGAATAATCAGGGTACTTCCGGCTGCTTTCAATGAAACCACAGGGCCTGCCTGTCCGATTACCATGGAAATCGCCATCACCAATCCAAGTAACAATGATGTTATTTTTTTACTCATCTCACATTCTCCTTCTCATTTTTATTAAGATGCCCATTGTAAAATTCACCATATCGGTTGTATGAAACTCACAATCAGACATTTGAAACATAATAGACATGACCGCTTCGCAGTCACCACAGTACACGAAAGTGAATTGCTCCACAAATTGTAACATGCCAATCTATTTTACCACATTTCAGACAAATAATATACATTTTTATGATGAAAACAACAAAAAATTAGGAATATTTAAGTTACCCTTTCGAACTTTATTTATTAGATGCGACTCCTCCACTACGAACATTTTTCCAATAATATCGTAGCAAACAAAAAGGACAATTTTCGAAAAAATTGTCCCAAATCCATCAATGCGAAATTAAATTCACAAAGTTTCCTGTTCCTTCCATTCTGGCAATCATATCCACTGCTTGCTTTTTCTGATTATAATTCTTATATTTGTGAGAAACCATGCTTCCCTGTAATTTTGAATATTCTTCCGATTTTCGTATACTTCTTCCTCTATTATACTGAGCCTCTAGCAACTCTGCTTTTTTTATTTCTCCTTCCTTGGAAGCCTCTTCAATCCTTCTTTGCAAATCTACTTCAAAACGTAAATTTCTCATTTTTTGTGCTGCCATATTCTGAATCGTCTGTAAATGCTCCAATGTTTTTTGCTTTTTTGACTCGGAAATATTGCTGCTATGTACTTCCACTCTTCGCTCAACAATGCTTTGCTGAACATCCTGAAGGTTTGATACCGTCTCCGCATCCATCAATTTTTTCATTTCTTCATCTAACTTAAATTCTTTATGTTTATCACGCTTTTTTTCCTGTTCTGAATCAGACGCATCCTGCTTCTTTTCAATACGCAAATTATCCATTTGCATCATCTTTTTCATCTGAAATCCCGCTCTTGACACACGCATACTCATCATGTGACATTCCTCCTCTTTTATACAAATGTTCTCTCGGAGTCTTTTTATACAAGAATTTCGAGATAGATTTTTCTTGGATAACGACATTCCCGCAGTGCGTACACGGTGTG
>CADBNB010000005.1 GCA_902795895.1 uncultured Lachnospiraceae bacterium
CTTCTTCAGGAAGCAGTTGTTCTTTTTCCAGTTTCTTCACTCTGCTGGACATTCCTGCAATGTCGTAACCTTCCAAACAATCAATCAATTCATGACATAGCTTCAGTTGTTTCGGCTCCTTTGTTTCTTCTTCCGGCTTTGGAACAACCAAACGTAATTTTACCACAAATTCTCGATAATTATCTATAAAATGCAAAATATTATCCTGAATAAACGATAAATCTCCATCTTTCCCTGCCATCTCAAACATCTTAGCCTGCTCCGCCAAAGCGTCAGCACCAATATTCAATAATTGCCCTTTTATGGCATGAATGCTGATGGTAAACTGGTCCAAATCATCCAGTTTTCGAATCTTTGCCAACTGTTTTTCTGAAAGACGAACTACCTGTGACAACACTTCGATATAGGCATCCACACTTTCTCCAAAATATTTAAGTGCACGCTCTACCTGAAGTTCCAGAACAACCGTTTTAATTTTTTCAACACGCTCATCCAAGCCTTCCTGCTTGTCTTCCTCTGTTTCAATATATCTCTTTTCTTCCGGTACAAACAATTGTAAAATTCGCTCCAATGACTGGAAATTGATTGGTTTTCCAAGATACTCATCAAATCCGTCATTTAACATTTCTTCTCTTACACCTGCAATGGCATTGGCAGTAAGTATTACAACTTTTCCTATGCCGCCTGCTTTGTAATGATCATTAATCTGACGAAGTTGTTGCATACACTGCAAACCGTCCATCTCCGGCATCAATTGATCTAAAAATACAATATCAAAATTCTTTGCTTTACATTTTTTAATAGCTTCCACACCACTGTTTGCCACCTGCACATTAAGCCCGTAAATCTCCATGGATTTTTTCGCAACTTTAAGATTGATGAGGTTGTCATCCACTACAAGCACATCCACATCTTTTACGCGGATTTTTCCAATACTGTAGACATCCTCCACAACCTCCTGCATTTCTCCATCCATATTGATAAGCTCCGCATCAACAATAGGCAAAGTCAATTCGATGGTAAAGGTAGAACCCTCTCCGTATACACTATCAACGCTTATGTTTCCACCCATAAGCTCCACATATCCCTTCACAATGGACAAACCAAGACCGGAACCTTCCACGCCCTGATGAAGCTTTTTATCTACCTGTGAAAAACTCTCAAACACATAAGGAATTTCTTCCTCATGAATTCCTACACCGGTATCTTTTGAAATAAAGCGAATGGTAACATTCTCTTCATCTTTCTCCAAAACTTCTGCTTTAAACAATACACTTCCGTGCTTTGTATATTTTACTGAGTTATTCAAAATATTGACTAGCACACTTCGTATTCGCACACTGTCTCCATACAGTTTATTTGGCATTTCCGAAGAAACATCCATGGAAAAATTCAGTCCTTTTTTCTGCGCCTGTGTGTCAATCACCAGATACACATCTCTAAGTACATTTGCCAAATAAAACTCATCGCATACCAATTCCATCTTACCTGTTTCAATTTTCGAAAGATCCAATATATCATTGATGATTGCAAGCAAATTCAATGAAGAATTGCGAATATCCGCCACATATTCTTTAGAATTTTCATCCCTCATGCTTCGATACAATAATTCTGATAATCCGATAATGGCGTTCATCGGTGTACGGATTTCATGTGACATATTTGCAAGGAAACGACTCTTAGCAAGATTTGCTTCCTCTGCCGTATGCATAGCTTCCTCCATTTGCGCCAACATACGCTTTCTTTCTGTCATATCAGAAAACACAACAATATAACCGATAGGGTCGCCGTATTTATCGAACAACGAATTGACAGATAAACTACACCAAATATCATTTGCCTTACAAACAGCATCAAGATTTTCCTCATATCCACTGGCAGAAAAAACCGACTCCTCATCTATGTCAAACCAATCTGAAATAGATGTTTTCTCACCGATATTTTCCTGTTCTATTCCTAAAAACTCACCTGCACCACTATTAACCAACTGCAACTGCCTATTCTGGTCAAAACCAAGTACCGGTTGTTTAATGGAATGATACACAAAATTTGAAATATTTCCCGCATCAATACGAACAGCATTAAAATCCGTAACCGCCCGAATTAAAAGAGCCATACCGATAAACTGCATAATCGTAACCATGGAAATTGATGATATCTCATACGCAGGTGCAATACCATCAAATACAAACCCCACAACTAATATACCATTAACTCCAATTGCCTGTTTTGCAAAGGTGTGAAGTCGTATTTCTTTCCTATTGCGAATAATATAAATACATACACCAAATACCCATAAAGACATAACCAAATGGTACAATACAAATACCAAATTTGTCTCCCAATTGTTAATCTTCCATGCCATTCCGATTTTATCTCTATAAAATGACATCTGATTTGCAAAAATAGTAAAAATATAAAGACAGGTTCCAAAAAGATATGACGCCCGCATCATACGCCGAAATTTATATTCAATACCCGAAATTACATTTACCAATGCAACAATCATAATAATCCATGTAAGAAAAAAACCCATAGCAAACTTATGCACATAACCTGCAAAAACAGGATTGTCGGACAACAAAAACAACGCATAAGAAATTGCCCAGATACCACTTGAAAGACAAGCGGACGAAAGCATTCTATTTTCTCTATAATTTTTTTTCTGTAAAAACAAAAAACGATAAGCAAAATATAGCTCGATACCCCCGGCTACTGTCATAAAAAATGCAATCAATTGCTCAATCATATCTGTCCCCCCTATCTCAATCTGAGACACACCCTATTTTAAGTATAAGAAAACAGTCGATTCAAGTCAATTACACAAAGTTTACATTTTTATTATTTTATTATTTTATTACTTCTTTTTCTTTACCTTTATTCTTCTCTCAATTCGCTCTGCATAAGAGAAATCACCGTATGTTCTCACTCCTAATTTACTTCGTTGCTTCACTTGAAATTTTGTGCGGATAGCAAGAGTATCTTTTCCTCCCTGCTCCATACAATAATCAATATATCCGGTCCCAAAATTGTACGCCTGAATAATTACTGTCATATCCGTGCAGTGTAATTTTTCAGCTTTTTTGACCAATTTTATGAAATGATCTGCCCCCGCTTTTACAGATTCCATACCGGAAGCACCTCGATACCCCTTCACCTGCATCCAGTTTCTACGATCTCCTGATCCAAATCGACTTTCCTGAGCGCACATAGCAACAATTACATCCGTATACTGCGCATATCCACTCTTTTTCATATACGGTCTGATATACTTTCTGACTTTTTTCGCCATCTTCATACTATCC
>CADBNB010000006.1 GCA_902795895.1 uncultured Lachnospiraceae bacterium
ATATCAAGTTGTTCGAATAGTTCACGTTTAGAAATATCGTCTTGCAGTTCTTTTTGTGTTTCTTTCGTTTCTATAAGTTCAATAAGATCAGGCGTGTGATTGAGCCAGTAGCAATTTTGTTTTCGGAATACTATTTTTACCTAAATGCTTATATCGTGGAAAAAGACGGGAAGGGAAGATATGTACATAAGTATGATTATCCAGCGATTTTCCGATTGAATCGAATCATTTCACATAAGAGACTGGGTGAGAAATTCAGCGTCATGTATGCGTCGCGATTTGAAGAAGGCGAATTTCGGAAACGAATCCAGTTTATGTGCACAGGAAAATTGATGAAGATGCAGTTGCGTTTTTTTTGCAGCAATCCAGAACCGATTTTGGATCGTTTACCAACGGCAAGAGTCGTGAAAAAGGAAGATGCATCTACCATCATTGAAGCGGAAGTGTACGGAAAAGGTATTGTCATGTGGCTTTTGAGTCAGGGAAGTAATGTGGAAGTTTTGCGACCGGAAAGCTTGAGACAGGAGATGAAGCAAAAATTGCTGGAGATGCTGGACAGATACTAGGGGGGATGTAAAATGATCCTATTTTCAACTATTCTAAAATTCAACGCTTCCTTAACCAAAGATGCCTTTGTTCAGCTGGTTTTGGAGTGGAATAGCACCAGTAAGTACGAGGAAAATCGTGTGCCAGATGTGGAGTGGAATGGTGCATATAGTAATAAATTTGGAAATGATAAGTTGTCTTTGGAGTTTGTAGATTATCCGGAAAAGCAGATCATGGCGGTTCGGCATGAGAAGATTACAGAGGATGCAGTCGTTTGGGACACGGATTATGTTGTGAACTTTCAGGAACAACACATTTCAATCCGTCTGGACCGAACTTATAGAGAGGATGCTTTTGTGATGAATGGGGAATTTTCTACACCACATTTTATTACCTTGCTGATCGAGGGGGGCTATCTGGCAGATGACAGTAACCTGCCTGTTTTGCGGACTCCCACTGAAATCACTGACGACTAAATAGCAGCCTTACTCAGCAGATTACAAAATACCAGGAAGCAGAAAGTGCACGTCAAAATGCAGAAAAAGAGATAAATCTGGTATATGAGACATTCGATGAGGATTTACAGAAAATGCAACAGAAAATGGAAGAACTTACGAAAGTAAATGAAGCTCTCGTGTTAGAAAATAGTGTTCTTAGAGCAAAGCTTAATGCGACAGAAGCTATGCCGATTGTGTATCAAGGGGATGAGGAAGATTTCTATCCGGATGAGATTAAAGATATGATTTTGGCAGCTTTAGATGAAGCATTGACAAATATAGAGGCAACGACACGCCGTGCGGATGTGTTAGAAGATGTGTTGGAGAACAACCAATATCAGCATTTGAATGAAAAACGTAAGCAGCGGGTGAAGGCTATGTTTAAGGGGGACAAGAACCTGAACGGAGCCGTGAAACAGGAGCTATTAGACCTTGAAATTAGCATTTCTGAAGATGGCAAGCATTACAAACTTACCTATAAGGATGATCCACGATACATGATTACCATTGCCAAGACACCAAGTGATAACAGAGCAGGAAATAATTGTGCAGCACTTATTAACAAAACTATGATGTAAAAGAGGAGGAAACTAACATGCAGACAGTAAATATTAAAACCATAAAGAAATGGTCTTTTTGTAAATATTGGTATGATCCAACAAATAGTGCCATTAAGCCTAGAACACCTAAAATCAATCTTTGGGAATATGATGATAAGGCAAAATGCATGTGTTTGAAGAAAAATTTTGAGATGCATTC
Source organism: uncultured Lachnospiraceae bacterium (assembly GCA_902795895.1). Taxonomy (GTDB): domain Bacteria; phylum Bacillota; class Clostridia; order Lachnospirales; family Lachnospiraceae; genus CAG-411. The sequence goes on from CADBNB010000006.1 coordinate 1,803, forward strand.
CAGTGCGTTTTGTGGAGATTATGAATTGAAATTAAATATAATGTAGGAGGATTATGAAAAAATCGAAAATACATGAAAGAATAAGAAATAAGAGAATGATATATTACGTTAGGGGAAAAATAGAGGAAGTTCTTAAGAAGCCAGAAATCTAAGATAAAATGCTGTAAACCAGTAAATACAATGTTTACAGCATTTTTTCCGTCATCAAGGATTAGTTTTCAATGTGTTTATGCGAAGGGGTTACGCCTCATGAACTGTGGTTGAACAGCATCTGTCCATATACGCTTCAAAATCTTCATCTTCCATCTTATCAGGCAAATTCTTTCCAATTTGCTTTAGTAAATCTGCAATATAGCATTTGTATATATTGAATGCGGCTCGGTAGAAGGTGTTTGCATGGCTATTTAAATCACTCTCGATTTCATTTAGTGCTAAATGTAAATTGTTTATGGTATATTCGATGTGATCGGCAAATAATCCTTCTAAGGTACGGGTAAGAAAATCGTCGCCAATTCGGTAATCATGTTCCTCGACATCTACCTGATTGATAAAATAGTCAAGATCATACATGTCGTAGTAATCTGCATTCTCGGTTAGTTCTTTTTTAAATTCTGCAAGTAAATGCTCGTAGCAATGATTAACTTTTGCAAGAAGTTTTGAGTATGCTTCCTTGGTGCCTGTGATAGTACTTAAAGCTTCCAACTTTGGTCTTGCTACTTCAAAAACAGCCAGAATCTTGTCGCTATAAAAGGTGGCAGCTTTCTTTGCAAATGAGTTAGAGTTGCCTGCGGTGGTATAGCTTTGAGCCTCTGAATAGGCATTTTTTATACAGCTATCTTTCGTATTTTGACATTCCGATTTTGATTTGAAAAATTTTGTTTCCAAAGAATTATTAAAGGCTACATGGTGAATATTAAAGAGCCCTGCGTACTTTAGTTGGTCATGATATTCTGTTGCAAGAGGGGAGCGAGTATCACCGAAATAGTCATATCCATTTGCTTCGGCAGCTTCCTTTGCCAGTGCGCTGGTAGTCTGGTTTTCCTCTTGTGGAAGCGTGACTCCTGTTACGGTTATTCCAGCTTTTTCGTATTGATCCTTTGTATAGGGATTATCAATAGTCACATTTCCAATACAGATGTAATCCATTCCTGCAACCTTGATTGGAATAGAAAAGCTCTCATTGCACAGATAGATTTTCTTTTCACCCTGATTTAACAAGGTAGCCAATTCCTCCTGGTTCATGGTCACAAGCCATAATTCAGAAAGAATAGAAGGGTCAGATGTATATTCTGATACGATTTGCTTTTTCTCCTCCCACATGGCTTTTTCTTC
>CADBNB010000007.1 GCA_902795895.1 uncultured Lachnospiraceae bacterium
AAAACGTAAAAAGTAAATTTTCTGTTATACATTATCTAAATGTAACAATGTTAACTTTCACATTTTAAGAAATGAAAGGATGGTGCAATATGTTAAATAACGTAGTAGTAGGAATAAGTTGCTCACTGGTAGGAGCAGTTGTAGGCGCAACTGCAATGAAGAGCGTTGATCAGAAAGCTCTGGATGCAAAGAATGAAGATATCAAGAAACTGGCTAACAAAGCCAAAATGTTGCTGGATAGAGTGGAAACACTCGAAAGTGAACTTGCTGAACTGGCTGAATCTGATAAAGCCAAGACCCAGGGAAATCCGGCTGACGAAGAGTTACTTGAATTGAAATGCGAGGAACTCGTGACCATCTTAAATGATGAGATGGTAGAGAGCTTTAGGGACTTTGCTTCATTTGGAAATGAAGACAAAGAGGTGTCCGAGAAAGGGCTTGGCGAATTAGCAAGTCTGGTGGAACGAAGTATTGATGCTATACTTAGTTCCAAGACCAAGTCAGAAGTAGACTTGGCCGTTGATAACCATGACAAACGGGTATTAGAACTTGTACAGAAGTACCTGTATGTCGAGCCGGATAAAAAAGTAGAGGAAGCTGTTGATGTCGCTACTCCTAATCTGGATAACCCCGAGGTTAATCCTTGGGTAGAAACTGGTGAAGACCCAAACTAATAAAGGGTGTCGTCAACGAAGAAAGCGAAGACGACAATGCCAGCGTAGAAGATATTGACAGACGCCCACCTAAAAGAAAACTGTTTCCGGCATCAACTCCTATAGAGGAGAGGTTGCATTACAAAATCCCTATAGATAGCAGAATCTTAGAAGGGATACGTGGAACCTTAATAAAGCCGGAATCAGCAACAACAAATTCCTCTAAAAAGCCTGCATCTAATAAAAAGAAAAAGGGCAAAGCAAAAAGGGGAAAGCAGAAGCGTAACTATAATAAGAAATCCGATAAGGAGCCTTATATAGTACGCGAAAATGATGCAGTCGTCGTATATAGAACTAAATATGGTGACCTTGAATTAAGCAAGGAGTGCGACGCTGCTATTGACACCATAATAAACGTTATCTTTGGTCTCCCTACCGAAGATAACGATCGTAATCAGAAAAGAACGAAAGGGGGGATTGAAAGTGATAATGATATCGGTGTTTCGGGGGTTGATTCCGATAGCAGAAAACTTGGGGGAACTATTAGGGGAGATTCACCTAGTGAAGACTCCGAGGATGTGGTCCGCAACACATCAGAAGCAGTCGAATCTGTCGAAGCACCAAAGGATGAGGAGAGAGTGGCGAACTCTCTGAAATCCTTAAATGTGGAACCTGATAAAACAAAACCTGATGAATTCTTCACAGGTATTGACAAGGTTCCAGAAAACCTGGCCGGGTACTATGTCGCATTATGCAATAGCCTGGCCAACGCCAAAGACCCAGTGAAGTTCAAGATGATTTTCATATTAAATCATTTAGAGTCATATCTGGAAGCATCCTCTCCAGACTCTAATGGTGTAATAGATAATATGATGGACAACATTGGATTAATCAAATATGGAGAGCCGTTGCCCCCTACGATTCATGACCAGATAAACCATGTTTATCAGATCATGAAAAACGTAGGAAGTTGAGCATGGACAAAAAAGGATACAAGCGTGTCAGTGGCTTGTATCCTTTTTTTTCTTTTATGAAATACCAAGTAGCTTTTTCCATGTGGTGCTTTTTGCAGTAATAACACCATCAGGTTTCTTAAGGAACTTAGCTTGATACTTCTTTAATCCTGCTGTAAACTTCGGACCAGCTTCACCATCTGCGTTACCTACCTTATATCCAAGTGCGTTAAGACGCTTTTGAATAGGTTTAACTACAGCATGCTTACTATTCTTCTTTTCAGATACTGTGATAGTTTTATTAAGAAGTCCAGTTGTTTTACCTGTTACAGGTAATCCAAGTGCTTTTTGCACCTCTTTAATAAATTTAGCCTTTGTATAAGCCGAACTATCTGAGCTCTTAGAAGAAACTGTTGAGCTACTTGTAGCTGCCTTATATGCAGGGCGAGCAAATCCCTTTACATATGTCTTAGGACGTGTACGGATCTCTACTGCTCCACCATTTGCATCATTTGATGATGATGTGTTGCCTTCAATTGTAGTAATCGTAGTACCGTTATCCTTAACCAAGATACCAATATGATTAATTCTATTAGATCCTGCAAATTGGTATAATACAAGGTCTCCAGGTTTTCCTGTTCCTGTATGCCATCTACCAATTTGTTTGTAATAGTTTGCAATTGTTGGTGTGTATGCGCATTTAGCTCCTCCACAAAACAGATCAGATGCATTGCAAAGTCTAAATACATCCCATAAAAATACCGCACACCAAGGATATGCTGAACCTGATACAGCTTTACCGTAATAATGTGTATTGAAAATTACATTATTGGAATTAGCTGGAGATTCCTTTACTCCAACAAAGCTCTTTGCTTTATTAATAACTGTCTGTGCAGTAACAGCTGACATAATATGCTTCCTCCTTACTATAATTACTCTGATTTTGTGTTCTTAGACATAATTG
>CADBNB010000008.1 GCA_902795895.1 uncultured Lachnospiraceae bacterium
GAGGATGCGCAGACCGCGGAGATGGAGTTAATTGCTGCGCAATACCGCGGTCGCGCTAGAGTTTTGCAAGCAAAACTCTTTGTTCTACTGTTATGTCAACTTTGTCTTTGTGCCTTTTGCACAGCGTCTTGTTTTTCTTACTTTTTTCACGTTTAGTTTCTTATTACGGTAGCGCACGATTTCGTCTTCCGGAGCAAGGACTGCGCCGCATACAATGCTATCTTCCGCGCCAAGGGTAATGCCTTTTACACCACGGCTGGCACGCTTAAGTTCGCTTACTTCCTCTAAGTCAAAGACGAGAGAGTAGCCTTCTTTTGTATGAAGAAAGACTCTTCTGTCGCCGGATAGCACTTCGTGGGAAGAAAGGAATTTAACAGAGAGTACATGGTCTTCTTTTTCCAGTTTGGTAGCGGCAATAGTGGAACGATTTGTCTCAAATTCCGTACCGGATACCAGTTTTACAAAACCTTTCTTTGTAATGAAGAACAGCATGGATTCAAACAGTTCTTCAAAGCTGATGTACTGAACTACTTCATCATTATCCAGCTTACAAAGGGTGTGAATAAGGACACCTTTGTCTTTCAGCTTGCATCTTGGAATTGCCATACCCTTCACCTGATGCATATTTCCGTCGGCAGTAAATACACATAACTTATCTGTGTTTTTCATGCTGACGATATGAGGGTAATCTTTCAGTGCTTCCTCATTTGCACGACCATATGTGGCAGCATCAAGGCTCTTTGTATAGCCGAAGCGGTCGATAAGTACATACATATCTTCTTCCTTGATTTCTTCCACGTAGGTCTGCTGTGTTGCAGTAGTAAGCATGGTCTTACGTGGGGCAGAGAACAATTTCTTAAATTCACGAAGACGGCCTTTGATTACTTTGTGAAGTTCCTTCGTGCTGGAAAGAATGTTTTGATACTCTGCAATGTTTGCAAGGAGGGTATCGTTTTCTTCGTGCAATTTTATTATTTCCAGTCCAATCAATTTGCTTAATTGCATAGCAAGAATGGCATCTGCCTGTCGCTCAGAGAAATTTAAGGTTTTTGCCTGTTTTTCCGAGTCTTTTGATTTGAATTTAATCTCGGCAGTCTCTCCAAAAATCAGACAGTTTTTCGCCTGTTTTACAGATGAACTTCCACGAAGGATTTCAATGATAAGGTCAATTACGTCTGTGGCACGGATAAGTCCTTCAACGATTTCTACACGTTGTTTTGCTTTTTGGAGCAAATGCTCGTACTCTTTTGTGTAAAGTTCCTCCTGAAATGCCACAAATTCCTCAATCAAGGATTTTAAGTGGAACGTGATTGGCTGTTGATTTTTTACTGCCAGTAAATTAACGGAATAAGTATCTTCAAGGGCAGTTTTTTTGTAAAGACCGTTTAACAGATTTTCGATGTTGCGGTCTTTCTTTACTTCTATGACGATACGGATACCCTCTTTGGAAGACTCGTCACGCACGTCGTAAATTTCATCAAATACCTTATCTTTCATAAGGGCTGAAAAGCTTTCGACAAGTTTTGTTTTATTTCCGGAAACGGTATATGGAATCTCGGAAATGATAATGTTTTGTCTGCCATTATCTCCTTTTTCGATATCTACTTTTCCACGGATTTTAATTTTTCCTTCTCCGGTTTCGTAGATGGAGCGCATGTCCTCTTCGTTGACAATGATGCCTCCTGTTGGAAAATCCGGTCCCGGAATGTATTCCATCAGTTTTTCGGTGGAAATTCCAGGGCGGTCCATGTAGGCAATGACTCCGTCAATGACCTCGGATGGATTGTGAGGCGGAATGTTGGTTGCCATACCTACGGCGATACCGGTAGTACCGTTAATCAAAAGGTTTGGCATCATAGAAGGAAGCACGGAAGGTTCTTTCTCACTTTCGTCGAAGTTTGGAAGAAATTCCACAAGTCCTTTCTCTAAATTTTCAAGCATCAGTTTACCACCGATGGAAAGACGGGCCTCTGTGTAACGCATGGCAGCAGCGCTGTCACCGTCGATGGAACCAAAGTTTCCATGACCGTCTACCAATGGAATGGACAGGGAGTAATCCTCTGTCATATGAACCAATGCGTCGTAAATGGAACTGTCTCCGTGTGGGTGATATTTACCCATGGTGTCTCCCACGATACGGGCACTTTTTCTGTGTGGTTTGTCAGGAGAAAGACCTAACTCGCTCATGGCATATAAAATACGTCTCTGAACCGGTTTAAGACCGTCTCTGACATCTGGTAATGCACGGGAAATGATAACGCTCATGGCATAATCACGGTAAGCGTTTTTCATTTCGTCGGCGAAATCTATCTGAATAATGTTTTCCATAACAAATCCTCTCTTTTGCATCAAATTAGAAAATTGATGTTACCGTATTATGTCATTTGTACGGTAACTTTATATTCACTACGTTGGGGAATAAAATTTCGCAAAATGTTGATAATTCGCATAATTATTTTGGGTGATGTTGATAAAACCTAATCTGTCTTGCGCTTAGAATGTATTTAAATATCAAGATTTGCGTATTTTGCTTCTTCCATAATGAATGCCCGACGTGGCGGTACATTGCTACTCATGAGAGTAGTAGTGATTTCATCAGCCTCTACGGTGTCACTAATGGAAACCTGAGCGAGAACTCTCTGGTTTGGATCAAGAGTTGTCTCCCAAAGCTGCTCTGCGTCCATCTCTCCAAGACCTTTGTATCGCTGTACATTTAACAGTTTATTTCCCGGAATCTTTTTAAATTTCTCTAATTCATAATCATTGAAAATATATTTGGACTGTTTTGTCTTTTTCTTTGATTTCTTCTTGCCGTCAGTGTCTACCTCGGCTGTATTTTCATACTCAACTTTATACAAAGGTGGAAGACCACGATAAATCTTTCCTTCCATGATAAGCTCAGGCATAAAGCGGTAGAAGAATGTCAACAGTAAGGTGCTTATGTGGGCACCGTCCACGTCCGCATCTGTCAGGATAATGATCTTGTCGTAGCGAAGTTTAGTAATGTCAAATTCGTCGCCGATACCACAGCCAAAAGAGGCAATCATGGATTTAATCTCATTGTTTAACAAAATCTTTTCAAGGGAAGCCTTCTCTACATTAAGAATCTTTCCTCGAAGTGGAAGAACTGCTTGTGTTTTACGGTTTCTGGCAGTCTTAACCGTACCGCCGGCGGAATCTCCCTCCACAATGTATACTTCGCATTCTTCCGGTTTCTTGGAAGAACATGCGGCAAGTTTTCCTTTTGTGTCCACATCATGTAATTGCTTTAATACGGCAGTTCTTGCCTTGTCACTGGCTTTTCTTGCATTGTAAGATTTCATGGAATTATCCAAAATCTTTTGTAATGTCTCGATATTTTTATCAAAGAAACGCTCTACTTCTGTAGAAAAAACATCATCTACGGCAGTTTTTGCATCTGTATTTCCAAGTTTCGTCTTTGTCTGACCTTCAAACTGTGGATCCGGATGTTTGATGGAAATAATGGCAACAATACCATTTCGGATATCTTTTCCGTCAAAATTGTCATCCTTATCCTTTAAAACACCAAGTTCTCTGGCATAAAGATTGAGGACTCTTGTGAGGGCTGTTTTAAATCCAGTCACCAAAGTACCGCCGTCCACTACATTGATACGGTTACAGAATGCATTGATCTGCTCTGAAAAGTTGTTGGTATACTGGAATGCCACTTCCACTTCAATATCTCCGCTTTTTCCTTCGATGTAAACCGGCTCTTTGTGAAGCACAGTTTCCTCACGGGTTAAATAGCTGACAAAACTTTTAATACCGTATTCTTCAAGGTATGTGATCGTTTCGCCGGTGTATTCATTTGTATAATTTATCTTAAGATTTTTATTTAGATAAGCGATTTCTTTTAATTTCTTTTTGATGACTTCGCTTTTAAATTCTACGGTTTCAAAAATGGTGTCATCCGGATAGAAGGTAACTTTTGTTCCGGTGTCATTTTTACGACAGGTGCTGACAACCGGAAGGAGACCTTTTTCCAACTTTACAATAGGATGTCCGCCATTTTCGTACTCATCACGATATACATTTCCATCTCTGCGGACTTCTACAATCATACGTGAAGAAAGTGCATTTACAACGGAACTTCCTACACCGTGCAAACCGCCGGATACTTTGTATACGGAATTGTCAAATTTACCGCCGGCGTGAAGAATGGTATAGACCACTCGCACAGTAGGAATCTTCTTGGTAGGGTGTAAATCTACCGGAACTCCACGACCATTATCTTTTATGGTGATACCACCATCTTTTTGCATTGTAATATCAATCTGGCTGCAAAATCCCGCCAGATGCTCATCAATACTGTTATCTAAAATCTCCCATATCAAGTGATGGAGACCTTGCTTTCCTGTACTACCAATGTACATACCAGGACGTTTACGAACAGCTTCTAAACCCTCTAATATGACGATTTGACTGCCATCATAACTACCCATATATAAAAACCTCCCTAAAGAACATTCTATTTAGTAAACCCACATGTCCTTTCATTGACATCAACATATATAAATGTGGGTTTAAACTCAGCTACCAACGTAGCTGCTACTGCATTTGCGATTTGCCTAAAAGACTACTTTATTATGCAGAAAGGTTTTCACGTATTCAAACGAAAAACACTATAAAAGCATAACATAAGAAGGGATAAAATGCAAACATCCGTTCTAAACGGGCAAATGGAGAATTTGAAGCAGATTCCGTTTCTATGAATACGAAATTACAGTTATTGCTCATCAGGTTACAAATATCAGTCTTGTTTTTTCCGTGTAATTATCCGTAACTTTGCTAAAGAAAAATAAAATGTTTGAAAAAAATTTTGAAATAACTTGCAATTAATGGAATAGTATAATACAATGTCAAAAGAACAAAGGCGTTCTTAGATAGAGAAATCTGTCTAAGTGCGCCTTTTTTATTTTGTAATAGGAAATTGTGATGCTAAGGAAATTCGACCTATAAAGCAAAAAAAACGACCGTGAGGATGCGAAACAATGTTGTCAATTTAATTTCTGTACACAGAGTAAAGGTTTGTTCTTTTATGAAACCTTGGATAAAGTAAAAATATTTAAGTTGACGACATTGGATGCAAAATTCGCGGAAAAGAAAGGAATGTGTGCAATGGAAGAATGCATGAGAAGAGAACAGGGATTGTACAATCCCAGATGGGAACATGACAATTGCGGAATTGGTGCAGTTGTAAATCAAAAAGGAATAAAGTCACATGCTACAGTTGAAAATGCGTTGACAATCGTAGAAAAATTAGAGCATAGAGCAGGTAAAGATGCATCCGGAGAAACCGGAGATGGTGTAGGTATTTTGCTTCAGATTTCCCATAAGTTTTTTAGTGCAGCCATGAAGGAAATCGGAATAGATATTGGAAAAGAAAGAGAATACGGAATTGGTATGTTTTTTATGCCACAAAATGAATTGAATAGAAAACGTGCCATGAGAATGTTTGAACTTGTAATTGAAAAAGAAGGATTAGAGCTTCTTGGATGGAGAACTGTTCCGGTACATGAAAATGTTCTTGGAAAGACAGCTCTTGACTGTATGCCATATATTGTACAGGCATTTATTAAAAAGCCAGCCGGTGTAAAAAAAGGTCTGGATTTTGATCGTAAATTATATATTGCCAGAAGAATTTTTGAAAATTCATCAAATGATGACACCTATGTAGTATCACTTTCAAGCAGAACTATCGTTTATAAGGGTATGTTTTTGGTTGGACAGCTTCGTTCATTTTTCCAGGATTTGCAGGATGAAAAATATGAGTCAGCAATTGCATTGGTACATTCTCGTTTCAGTACCAACACACAGCCTAGCTGGAGAAGAGCGCATCCGAACCGTTTTATTGTTCATAATCGAGAGATTAACACCATTGCAGGAAACGTTGATAAGATGCATGCCAGAGAAGAAAGTATGTCTTCAGAACATTTGGGAGCAGATTTAGATAAAATTCTTCCAGTTGTTGATGTAAATGGTTCTGACTCTGCACGTTTGGATAATACATTGGAATTTTTAGTTATGAGTGGAATGGACCTTCCATTGGCAGTCATGATTACAATTCCTGAGCCATGGGCAAATGATAGAAGTATGAGCAGAAATAAGAAAGAATTCTATCAGTATTATGCTACTATGATGGAGCCATGGGACGGACCGGCATCCATTCTTTTCTCTGATGGAGATATTATGGGAGCAGTGCTTGACCGAAACGGATTAAGACCATCCCGTTACTATATTACAGATGACGGAAATATCATTCTTTCTTCAGAAGTGGGAGTGCTTGATATTCCGGAAGAAAAGATTGTAAAGAAAGACCGTCTTCGCCCTGGTAAAATGTTATTGGTTGATACTGTAAAGGGAGAACTAATCGATGATGATACCATCAAGGAAAAATACGCAAACAGACAGCCTTATGGTGAGTGGCTGGATAATAATCTGACTTTCCTTAAAGACATTAAAATCCCTAATAAGAAAGTGGAAGAACATTCGCCAGAGTTAAATGAAAGACTTAGAAAAGCCTTTGGTTATACTTATGAAGAGTGTAAAACAAGTATTCTTAACATGGCAATGAACGGTGCAGAGCCAATCGGAGCTATGGGTGTAGATACGCCGATACCACCTCTTTCAGAAAGACCACAGCCTTTGTTTAACTATTTTAAACAGTTGTTTGCCCAGGTAACTAACCCTCCAATTGATGCATTGAGAGAAAAGGTAGTTACAGCAACTTCTGTTTACATCGGAGCCGGTGGTAACATTTTAAAAGAAAGAGAAGAAAACTGTAATGTACTTCGCATTGACAATCCTATTCTTACAAACATTGATATGTTAAAGATTAAGATGATGAAGGTAAGAGGATTTAAAGTAGAAGTCATTCCAATCACATACTATACTTCAACTTCCATCGTGAAGGCAATCGACCATGTGTGCAACTTAGCAGACCGCGCATATAAAGAGGGTGCAAATGTGTTAGTTTTGTCTGACCGTGGTGTGGATGAAAACCATGTGGCAATTCCTTCATTGCTTGCAGTATCTGCTTTGCAGCGTCATTTGGTACGTACAAAGAAGAGAACAAAACTTTCCGTAATTTTAGAGACTGCAGAACCAAGAGAAGTACATCACTTTGCAACCTTGATTGGTTTTGGTGCCAGTGCAGTAAATCCATATCTTGCAATTGATACCATCAAAGAAATGGTAAATTCAGGACTTATGGACAAAGATTACTATGCTGCAGTAGATGATTACTGTAATTCTGTAAAGAATAGTATCATAAAAATCGGTTCAAAGATGGGTATCTCAACCATCCAGTCTTACATGGGCTCAAGAATTTTTGAAGCAATCGGTATCAGCAAAACAGTAGTTGATAAGTATTTTGAAGGTGTTGTTTCCCGTGTTGGCGGAATTGAATTAAGTGATATTGAAAAGCAGATTGAAACATTACATTCTCAGGCATTTGATCCACTAGACCTTGGTATGGACCTTGAAATGGAAAGTAATGGTACACACAAATCAAGAAGTGGAAAAGAGAAACATTTGTACAATCCACAAACCATTTATTTACTTCAAAAGGCAACAAGAGAGGGCAGTTACGAAGTATTTAAAGAGTATTCAAAATTGATGGATAGCGAGGAAAGTCAGAGTAATCTTCGTGGACTTATGGACTTTAACTTCCCTGAAAATGGAATTTCTATTGATGAGGTAGAAAGTGTGGATTCCATTGTAAAGAGATTTAAGACCGGTGCTATGTCATATGGTTCTATTTCGAAAGAAGCCCATGAGTGTATGGCTATTGCCATGAACCGTCTTGGGGGTAAGTCAAACAGTGGTGAAGGTGGAGAAAGTGACGACCGTTTGGATACAAAGGGAACAGCAGAAGACAGATGTTCTGCCATTAAGCAGGTGGCTTCCGGACGTTTCGGTGTTACATCACGTTACCTTGTAAGTGCGGATGAAATCCAGATTAAGATGGCACAGGGAGCAAAGCCTGGAGAAGGTGGACACTTGCCAGGAAAGAAAGTATATCCTTGGGTAGCAAAATGTCGTAATTCAACCACAGGTGTTGGTCTTATTTCACCACCACCACACCATGATATTTATTCCATCGAAGATTTGGCACAGCTTATTTTCGACTTGAAGAATGCAAATAAAAAGGCAAGAATTTCCGTAAAACTTGTATCAGAAGCCGGTGTAGGAACTATTGCAGCTGGTGTTGCAAAGGCAGGTGCCGGAGTAATCCTTATTTCCGGATATGATGGTGGTACCGGTGCAGCTCCTGAAAGCTCTATTCACAATGCAGGACTTCCTTGGGAGTTGGGACTTGCCGAGACCCATCAGTCATTGATGTTAAATGGTCTTAGAAATAAAGTTGTCATCGAGACAGACGGTAAATTGATGGATGGTCGTGACGTAGCCATTGCCGCTATGCTTGGTGCAGAAGAATTTGGTTTTGCTACAGCTCCATTGGTAACTATGGGATGCGTAATGATGCGTGTATGTAACTTGGATACTTGTCCGGTTGGTATTGCAACCCAGAATCCGGAACTTCGTAAACGTTTCAAAGGTAAACCGGAGTATATTGAAAACTTTATGCGTTTTGTAGCACAGGAATTGCGTGAATACATGGCAAAACTTGGTGTTCGTACCGTCAATGAATTGGTTGGACGTGTGGATTTATTAAAGAAAAAAGAAGTATTAGGAACAAAAGCGCAGGCAGTGCAGTTAGACCAGATTTTAGATACTACTTATGTAAATGAACCAAATAAATGCTTTGATCCTTCTGAAGTATATGACTTTGAGTTAGAGAAAACTTTGGATGAGACAGTATTCTTAAAAGCATTATCTGCAAAGATTGACAAAAAGCAGGGTGCAAAATTGAAAGTAGACGTAAATAATTTAAACCGTACCACAGGTACCATCTTAGGTTCTGAGATTACACAGCGTTGGGGCAGTGATGTTCCGGAAGATACCTTTGAGATTGAATGCCATGGAAGTGGCGGACAAAGCTTTGGAGCATTTATTCCAAGCGGATTGACTCTTCGTCTGACAGGAGACTGTAATGATTACTGTGGAAAAGGTTTGTCAGGTGGTAAGATCGTAGTTACGAAGCCAAAGAATGCAAAATATGAGGCGTCTGAAAATATTATTATCGGTAACGTAGCATTTTACGGTGGAACTACCGGTAAAGCATTTATCAACGGTGTAGCAGGTGAGCGTTTCTGTGTCAGAAACTCAGGTATTAAAGCGGTAGTTGAAGGTGTAGGAGACCATGGTTGTGAGTATATGACCGGTGGTCGTGTGGTTGTTCTTGGCGCAACTGGAAAGAATTTTGCTGCAGGTATGAGCGGTGGAGTTGCTTATGTATTAGATGAACACAATGACTTTTATTTGAAAGTGAACAAGGAACTGGTATCTGTAGAAGAAGTAGAAGAACAGGCAGATATGCAGGAATTAAAAGCAATGATCGAAGAACATATTTCCGAAACGGGTTCTTCAAAGGGAAAGGAAAATTTGAAGGATTTCGACCATTACTTACCTAAATTCAAAAAGATTATTCCTTACGATTATCGACGTGTATTGCATACAATTCATGCAATGGAAGAAAAAGGATATTCAGAAGAACAGGCTGCCATTGAGGCATTTTATGTAAATGTAGGAAAATAGTGTGAAACGGTTTGATTCCACGAGGGTTAAGGTACGCAAAAGTGGAAAAAACCGGGACACAATTCGTATAATCGAGAAAGAATTATAAGGAGGAATGAAACATGGGTAAGACCGGTGGTTTTATGGAATATGACAGAGTCGAAAATCAGGCGGAGAAACCAGAGGAACGAATCAAGCATTTCAATGAGTTTCATGAGCCAATGACTGAGGAAAAACGAAAGGAACAGGCTGCCAGATGTATGGAGTGCGGAGTGCCATTTTGTCAGGCAGGTATGGCAATTGGCGGAATGGTAGCAGGTTGTCCGTTAAATAACCTTGTTCCTGAGTGGAATGATTTATTGTATAGAGGAAATGTAGACAGAGCTTATGCCAGACTTCGAAAGACAAACAATTTTCCTGAATTTACATCAAGAGTTTGTCCTGCACTTTGCGAGAAGGCTTGTGTCTGCGGATTAAATGATACACCTGTATCTGTAAAAGAAAATGAAAATTATATTGTGGAGTACGCCTATGAAAATGGCTTGGCAGTTGCTGAGCCACCAAAGGTGCGTACAGGAAAAAAGGTAGCAGTAATCGGTTCCGGACCTTCCGGACTTGCTGCTGCAGATCAGTTAAATAAACGTGGCCATCATGTGACGGTATTTGAGCGAGAAGACCGTCCCGGTGGATTATTGATGTATGGAATTCCAAATATGAAATTGGAAAAAAGAATTATTGAGCGCCGTATCAAAATAATGGAAGAAGAGGGCGTGGAGTTTAAGTGTAATTCTAACGTTGGTGAAAATGTTGACGCAAAACAGATTTTAGCAGAGTACGATAGTGTTATTCTTGCCTGTGGAGCATCAAATCCAAGAAATATTGAGGTTACAGGAAGAGACGCAGAGGGAATCTATTTTGCGGTTGATTTCTTGAAATCTACCACAAAGAGTCTGCTTGGAAAAACACCATTAAAAGCAGGTTCCTTTGTCAGTGCAAAAGATAAACATGTGTTGATTATCGGTGGTGGAGATACAGGAAATGACTGTGTAGGTACATCCATTCGTCACGGAGCAAAAGATGTCATTCAGTTGGAAATGATGCCAAAAGCTCCAGATGAAAGAGCGGAAAACAATCCATGGCCGGAGTGGCCTCGTGTCTGTAAGACAGACTACGGTCAGGAAGAAAGCATTGCTTTATTTGGAAAAGATCCACGAGTTTACTGCACAACCGTAAAAGAGTTTGTAAAAGACAAAAAAGGCAATGTGAAAAAGGCAATTTGCGTAAAATTAGAAAGTAAGTTTGACAAAAAAGCCGGACGCAATGTGATGAAAGAAGTAAAAGACAGTGAATTTGAGGTGAAAGCTGACTTAGTTTTGATTGCGACAGGATTTTTAGGAACGCAAAAATATGTGGCAGATGCCTTTGGAGTAAAATTAAACCAGAGAACAAATGTAGATACTGCAAGCGGTTCCTTTAAAACAAATGTGGAAAAAGTATTTACTGCCGGAGATATGCACAGAGGTCAGTCATTGGTTGTATGGGCAATCCGTGAAGGACGAGATGTGGCAAGACAGGTGGATGAGTACCTCATGGGATATACATGTATGTAGTGAAAATTTTGGTAGTTATTGGCAACAAAAATGTATTGACAACTTTTTAGGTTAGGAATATAATAACGAACATAAGGCAAAGGCGTCTTGGAGATTTTTCCAAGACGCCTTTTTTGCATTATTGGACGTTGTCCTATAATGCAAAAAGCGCTCCGCGAGGATGCGCAGACAGAGTAGAAGTCGACCTGCTCAGTTGTATGATACGTTAAAATTGAAAGGAGATTATGTTATGAGTACAAAAAATGTACCTGAAATGTTTGGAACACTTGTATTTGATGATAGAGTAATGAAGGCAAGATTGTCTGGGAAGATTTACAATTCTCTTAGAAAGACAATTGATGAAAATGCTGCATTGGATAATAAGGTAGCAGATGCGGTGGCAGCAGAAATGAAAAAGTGGGCAATCGAAAATGGAGCAACTCACTATACACATTGGTTCCAGCCACTTACCGGAGTTACTGCAGAAAAGCATGACAGTTTTATTACACCATCACCTGACGGAGGCGTAATCATGGAGTTCTCCGGAAAAGAATTGATTAAGGGTGAGCCCGATGCATCATCTTTCCCATCAGGTGGACTTAGAGCAACATTTGAGGCAAGAGGTTATACAGCATGGGATCCTACATCTTACGCATTTATTAAAGACAGTACACTTTGCATACCTACAGCATTTTGCTCATACTCAGGAGAAGCACTTGATAAAAAGACACCATTGTTAAGATCTATGCAGGCACTTGACCGTCAGGCAAAGAGAGTATTAAAACTGTTTGGAAACGATGTTAAGTACGTTAGAACAAGTGTTGGACCAGAACAGGAATATTTTTTGGTAGACAAAGAAATGTTTGAACAAAGACCTGACCTTGTGTACACAGGAAGAACATTGTTCGGAGCAATGCCTCCTAAGGGACAGGAACTTGATGATCATTACTTTGGTGTGATTAAACCAAGAGTAAATGCATTTATGAAAGAGTTAAATGATGAACTTTGGAAACTTGGCATACTTGCAAAGACAGAGCATAATGAAGTAGCACCTGCACAGCACGAACTTGCACCAATCTTTTCAACAACAAATGTATCAACAGATAACAACCAGCTTACCATGGAGATTATGCAGAAACTTGCCAGAAAACACGGAATGGTTTGCTTGCTTCATGAGAAGCCATTTGCCGGAGTAAACGGATCAGGAAAGCACAACAACTGGTCAATGGCAACAGATACAGGAGCAAACCTCTTATCACCTGGAGATACTCCAAGCGAAAATGCACAGTTCTTACTTATGCTTTGTGCAGTAATCAAAGCGGTTGATGCGTATCAGGATTTACTTCGTATTTCTGTTGCAACAGCAGGAAATGACCACAGACTTGGAGCAAATGAGGCACCACCTGCAATCATTTCTATTTTCCTTGGAGATGAGCTTACAGCAATTCTTGACTCAATCAAGAATGATACTCCATACGAAGGAACAGAGAAAGTTATCATGAAACTTGGTGTTCACTCACTTCCTAAGTTTTCAAGAGATACAACAGACAGAAACCGTACATCACCATTTGCTTTTACGGGAAATAAATTTGAGTTTAGATCACTTGGTTCTGCAAACAGTATCGCATGTTGTAACAT
Organism: uncultured Lachnospiraceae bacterium; assembly: GCA_902795895.1. Classification (GTDB taxonomy): domain Bacteria; phylum Bacillota; class Clostridia; order Lachnospirales; family Lachnospiraceae; genus CAG-411. Next base: position 12,888 of record CADBNB010000008.1, read on the forward strand.
TATGTTAAATGCAGCAGTAGCAGAAAGTTTGAAGCAGTTCGCAGACAGATTGGAAGGCGCAGCAGACTTTAAAAATGAACTTCATGAGTTGATTAAGGAAACTATCAAGACACATGAAAGAATCATTTTCAACGGAAATGGATACGGTGATGAGTGGATTGAGGAAGCAACTAAGGTAAGAGGACTTTCAAACCTTAAGACAACAGCAGATGCTATGCCACATTTATTAGACCAGAAGAACAAAGATATGCTTATGGCACATAAAGTATTTTCTGAGACAGAGCTTCAGTCAAGATGCGAGATTATGTTAGAAAATTACTGTAAGACAATCAATATCGAAGGTCACACAATGGTAGATATGGTAAGAAAGAATTATCTTGGTGCCATTGAAGATTATCTTTACAGTCTGGCAAAGACAACATCACTTATGAAATCAGTCAGTGGAAATGTAAAATGCAATTACGAGATTAAGACAATGGAAAGACTTTCAGAGTTAACAGATTGCATTGATGAAGCAACCACTGATTTGGAAGGAAAACTTGCAAGCCTTGTAAATTATGAGAATATTACAAAGACTTCAGAGGCAATGAGAGATGAAATCCTTCCAGCAATGGAAAAGCTTAGAACGTATGTGGATGAAGCAGAAATGCTTACATCTGAGAAATATTGGCCATTCCCAAGCTATGGAAAATTGTTGTTTAGCGTATATTAAAATATGAATAAGGAGAGGCATCCCACAACGGCGTGGTAACAAACACCGGTGTGGGGTGCCTTTTTATGCAATAGGAGGAATTGTTATGACAGAAGAAATCATGAATGCGATAAATGGGCAGGTATTTGCCGTTTGGTTTTTAATTGGAGCTGCACTTGTATTTTGGATGCAGGCAGGATTTGCAATGGTAGAAGCAGGTTTTTCAAGAGCGAAGAATGCAGGTAACATTCTTATGAAGAACCTTATGGACTTTTGTATTGGTTGTGTAATGTTTGTAACGATCGGTTTTGGCTTGTTACTTGGTGAAGATATGCTGGGATTTATAGGTCAGCCGGGAATTGATATTTTTACAAATTACGAGAACTTTGACTGGTCAAATTTTGTGTTTAACTTAGTGTTCTGTGCCACAACTTCTACTATCGTATCAGGAGCAATGGCAGAGAGAACAAAATTTTTAAGTTACTGTGTATATTCTGCAATCATTTCAGGAATTATTTATCCAATCGAAGCACATTGGATCTGGGGTGGCGGCTGGCTTTCAGAAATGGGATTTCATGATTTTGCCGGTTCATGTGCTATCCATATGGTAGGTGGTATCGCAGCTATTATCGGTGCGAAAATGGTTGGCTCAAGAATTGGTAAGTTTGATAAAACAAAGGACGGAAAAGTGACAAAGGTAAATGCTATTCCGGGACATAACATTGTAATCGGATGTCTTGGTGTATTTATTCTTTGGTTTGGATGGTATGGATTTAACGGAGCTGCATGTACAACAACACAGCAGCTTGCCAGTGTATTTGTAACAACAACCGTTGCACCTTCATTTGCAACTGTCGTATGTTTGATCTTTACATGGATTAAATATGGAAAACCTGATGTTTCTATGTGTTTAAATGCTTCACTTGCAGGTCTTGTTGCAATTACTGCCGGATGTGACGTAACAGACGTAACCGGTGCAATCATTATCGGATGCGTAGCCGGACTTTTAGTATGCTTCGGTGTATGGTTCCTTGATTACAAACTTCACATTGATGACCCTGTAGGTGCGGTTGCCGTTCATATGATGAATGGTATCTGGGGTACGATTGCCGTTGGTTTATTTGCTACAACTACTGCACCTGAAAATAGTGAGTTAAAAGGTTTGTTTTATGGTGGCGGATTTAAGTTGTTAGGTACACAGCTTATTGGTGTGGCATCTGTTGCTACATGGACAGTTGTAACTATGATTGTTGTATTCTCATTGATTAAGTTAATCTTTGGACTTAGAGTTTCAGAGGAAGAAGAAATTGAAGGTCTTGACGTAAAAGAGCATGGTCTTACATCTGCATACGCAGGATTTTCTATTGTGGATATTTCAGAGTCAGCACTTGTTGCAAATGAAAATACAAACCTTGGTGTGGATGAGTATGAGAAGGCAAGCGAGCCAATGAAGAGTGCATCTGTAAAAGTGGAAAACAATCTTTCTACTGTTCAGGGAACTTCTTTAGATACAGGCATTTACAAGGTTGTTATCATTACGAAGTTGTCAAGATATGACAAGATTAAGAGAGCGTTAAATACCCTTGGTGTTACAGGTATTACCGTTACACAGGTTAGTGGATGTGGTATTCAAAAAGGTGCCGGCCAGATGTACCGTGGAGTTGAGATGGACCTTACGTTATTACCAAAAATCAAATTGGAAGTTGTTGTGTATGACATTCCAGTAGACAGTGTAATTGAAACAGCAAAGAAAACTCTTTACACAGGAAAGATTGGCGATGGAAAGATTTTTGTATATCCGGTTAGCCGTGTTGTTAAGATTAGAACAGGTGAGGAAAATGGTGAAGCTTTACAGGATGTAGAGTAATAGCGGAAAAATGGTAGAATGAAAACGAAACGTATGATATGATAAATGTGTACTCCCATGATTTTGATGATAAAATTATGGGAGTATATTTGCTCCGCGAGGATGCGCAGACTGCAGAGAACATTGTATGCTATATGAGATGAGCGTGAATTGA
>CADBNB010000009.1 GCA_902795895.1 uncultured Lachnospiraceae bacterium
ATATCCGTGAAGTGTATAAAAATATTCATTTGCATATAAAATAGTCATCTCGCTGTTATAAGCCAGTTTAATCAAACCACATTCCGCTTTTGTAGCGAGTAGACTTAATTGTTCGGCTTGGTTTGTTGATTCCGTTGACAATTTTTTCACCCCATTCACTTGGTTAATATTCATAATGAGCCACAAAAATGTGAATCTTGCATGGTGATGAATGACTCTTTGAACATTAACTCGATTTCCATGTTTGCAGAATATGTCTGCAAAATTTACGTCTTAAAATGTATTTCTCCATGTTAGTCTGTGCAAAAATAGAAAAAACTTGTATAACCCCAACTCTTGTTTTATAAACCCACATGTTAGCTTTCGGACATCACTATGAATGAAAGTGGGTTTATGATAAAATCGGCTGTTAACACAGCTGTTTCACTTTTAACAAAGTATATCTATATTATATTATTTTTTGGAAAAAATTTCAATATTTATTACACAATAAAAGAAAAATGTGATTATATTTTCGAAAATGCAAAGGTGATGCAAAAAAGTTTAAAAATTACTTGTGACAGAATTGCTAGTATGTTACAGTATAAGGAGATATTTTTGTGCGAAAGGAATTGGTTATCAAAATGAAAATTTTTAATACATTGACAAGAAAAAAAGAAGAATTTGTACCAATTGAAGAGAAAAAAGTCAGCATGTATGTATGTGGACCTACCGTTTACAATTATATTCACATTGGAAATGCCAGACCAATGATTACATTTGATACGGTACGTCGTTATTTTGAATACAAAGGTTATGATGTAAATTATGTTTCAAATTTTACGGATGTAGATGATAAGATTATTAAGAAAGCATTGGAAGAAGGCGTTTCTGCCAGTGAGATTTCAGAAAGATATATTAAGTGCGTTGAGGAAGATATGGAGTCACTTAACATAAAGCCTGCCACAAAAAATCCTAAGGCTACGGAAGAAATCGACGGAATGATTGATATGATCAATACGTTGATTGAAAAAGGGCATGCTTATGAAAAGAATGGAACCGTTTATTTTAAGACAAGAAGTTTCAAAGAATATGGTAAATTGTCAAAGAAAAACATTGATGATTTAGAGGCAGGACACAGAGAAATCAAAGTGGCTGGAGAAGAAGATAAGGAAGATCCACTAGATTTCGTTCTTTGGAAACCTAAGAAAGAGGGAGAGCCTGCATGGAAGTCACCATGGGGCGAAGGAAGACCGGGATGGCACATTGAGTGTTCCGTTATGAGTAAAAAGTACTTGGGAGATGAAATTGACATTCATGCCGGTGGAGAAGATTTGATTTTCCCACATCATGAAAATGAAATTGCACAGAGTGAGGCTGCAAATGGAAAAACATTTTCAAGATATTGGATGCACAATGGATTTTTGAATATCAATAATGAAAAAATGTCAAAGTCTAAAGGAAACTTCTTTACGGTAAGAGATATCGGAGCAAAGTATCCATACGAAGTATTGCGTTTCTTTATGCTTAGCGGTGCACATTACAGAATGCCACTTAACTTTAGCGAGGATTTAATGGAAGCTGCTAAGAATAGTTTAGAGCGTATCAAAGTGGCAGTAGAGCGTTTGGATGATATCGTGAAAAAGGAAAATCAGACAGCGGTTTCAGAAGACGAGCAAAAAGTATTGGATGAATTGAGTAAGTTAAACGAAAAATTTGATGCAGCTATGGAAGACGATTTCAATACGGCAGATGCTATTTCTGCAATTTTTGAGATGGTAAAGGCTGTTAATGTAGGAATCAGTGAGCAGGCAAGTGAGGAAAGTGCCAAAAAAGCTATGGAGCGCATTGTGACATTGATGGATATTATTGGTGTATCTGTAGTTCCTAAGACAGAAATCCTTGCAGAGGAAATTGAAGCCTTGATTGAAGAACGTCAGGCTGCCAGAAAAGAAAAGAATTTCCAAAGAGCGGATGAAATTCGTGATATCTTATTGGAAAAAGGAATTGTGCTTAAAGATACAAGAGAGGGCGTAAAATGGACAAAAGCGTAAATATTGATTTTGTTTCTGTAGTGGAAGAAACCTTTGCATTGGAGGAACAGCCATTAGCCCAGTATTCCTCTTTGGCACTTGCATATATTGGAGATGGGGTTTATGACCTTATTATCCGAACCATGGTAGTGGAAAAAGGAAATGCCAGAGCAAATCTTTTGCATAAAACAGTAAGCGGTATGGTGAAAGCCAGTGCCCAAGCTGAGATTATAAAGAAAATAGAACCTGTACTGACGGAAGAAGAAAAGGGTGTGTATCGAAGGGGAAGAAATGCCAAGTCATACACAAAGGCAAAAAATGCGTCCCTTTCGGATTACCGACAGGCAACAGGATTTGAGGCGTTGATTGGATATTTATATCTGGCTCATAAAATGGACCGGATATTGGAATTAGTTAAGCTTGGCTTACAGGAAGGATAAGATATGCACAACGAAGAATTTACCATAGAAGGAAGAAATGCTGTGATTGAGGCATTTCGTTCAGGAAAGACCATTGATAAATTGTATGTTTTGGAAGGATGCAAAGATGGTCCAATCCAGACCGTTTTAAGAGAAGCAAAGAAAAAGGACACCATTGTTCAGTTTGTTAAAAAAGACCGTTTGGATCAGATGTCAAGAACTGGAAAACATCAAGGCGTTATCGCACATGCAGCCGCATATGAGTATTCGGAGATTGAGGATATTTTTGCGTTGGCTGAAAAGAAAGGGGAAGTTCCTTTCGTGATTATTTTGGACAATATTGAAGATCCGCATAATCTTGGTGCCATTATCAGAACAGCAAATCAGGCAGGGGCTCATGGTGTCATTATTCCAAAACGTCATGCAGTAGGACTGACTGCAACGGTTGCAAGAACTTCAGCAGGTGCTCTTAATTTTACACCGGTTGTGAAAGTGACGAATATTGCAAATACCATCGAGCAGTTAAAAGAGCGCGGACTCTGGTTTGTATGTGCTGACATGGACGGTGATGTGATGTATAATATGGACTTAAAGGGACCAATTGGACTTGTTATTGGAAATGAAGGCGAAGGAGTAGGTCGTCTTGTAAAAGAAAAATGCGACTTTGTTGCCAGTATCCCTATGAAAGGTGATATCGATTCTTTGAACGCATCGGTAGCTGCCGGAGTTTTGGCTTTCGAAATTGTGAGACAGCGCGGAGAGTGGAAAAAATAAAAGTGTAAAAAATGGAGAGCTGTTGTTTTTGACAACAGCTCTCGTTATGTTTAGATACTGAATTGTTTTGTAGTATCTTCCAAACTTGTGATACTTGATAAAACTTCACTTGCCTCATCTGATACATTTGTACTTGCTTCAGTAATGATTTGCATGTTAGCGGATATGTCGTGAACGGCATTTCCAAGTTCTTGCTGAGTTTTTGAAATAGAATCAAGTACTTTGGTAATTTCAGATACGGAAGCACTCACCTGGGCAACACCTTTGCCTAAACCGTTACTAACATCGTTATAGTAATTTGCGTCATCCATGTAATTGTTTGCCATTGCCTCAAGGTTGTCATAGTCAAGAAGTACATTTTCATTGAGGAATTTTATGATTTGCTCGCTTGCATCGGACAATGCATCTACGTTTTGCATGATTTCTCTTGTCAACATATTAACTTTTTCGATTTCTTGTCCGGTAGTCTGGCTTAAGCTATTGATTTCATCGGCAACGACTGTAAATCCTCGACCGGCTTCACCGGCTCTTGCAGCTTCGATAGAAGCATTTAATGCAAGTAAGTTTGTTTGGTTGGCGATTTCCTGAATTGCATTCGTAACGTTTGTAATTTGTTCGATTACCTGAATACCTTTCAGTGCTTCTTCCAAATCTGATTTTGCCTGTTGTGTTATTTCAACAGCATATTTTTTGTTCTTTAATATTTTTGGCACCATGTCTTTTACACGGGAGATAATTTCCGTTGTTTTCTGATTCATCATCTGGGTGTCTGTTGCAAAAGCTTCTGTAGAAACACTGACTGTATCACAGATTTTTCCAATGTTAGCTAAACTGTTCGTTTGTGTTTCGATACCGTGTTCTGTTCTTTGGATTGCTTCTGTAATTTCCGAAATGCTTTCGTTCATTCCACTGATTTTATCAGATGCAACCTCCATCTTAGATTTAATTACCTGAGATTCGTTTTGGGTTTTATAAATGGTGTTAATTACACTGTTTTCAAGCTCTGACAGCAGATATTTAATCTGTTCAACTTCAGAAGTAGTTTCTTGTGTTTGTTGCTTATTGCCAAGTATTTTTTCTGTAATGAATGTTTTCATATTTTCCATTGGCGCAAGCTGTTGGCGAATTATCTTAGTCATGATTAAAATGACAAAAATCTGAGTAATAATAGTAATGATAATACTGATTATAATAAGCTCCTGAAATGTTTTGTTAACATTGGATCTTGGCAAAGCCAGTCCAAGTAACCAGTTACAACCTTCTATTTTAGCAGTTGAAAAATACTTTTTGTCACCGTCATAATCCTTTAGTAAAGGAACTTCACTTCCAGGGGAAGATATGAGCGAACGGAGATTTGGCATAATAGATGCTACTTCTGTTGCAGTGTCTTCACCAGGAAGATAATCTGTATTTTCGTGAATGATATAATTCCTTGATGCGTCAACTAAAAATCCATATTCACCTTTCTCGCAAACAATACTATTCATAACATTATTGATGTAATCCAAAGTGAAATCAGCACCAAGAACACCTACAAGTTTTCCATCTCTATATACAGGGGATGCAATTGTAATACACATTCCACCGATTAATACGTCCATGTATGGATCTGTGACAATTGTGTCGTTGGCTTCCTGGGCAGCTATGTACCAACCTCTCGCTGTAGGATCATAGCCTTCCGGTGGTAGTGCCTCTGGATCCATCTGGATATGCTGTTTGTCACACATACCGTAATATAAATTTAGTAGTTCTGGTCTTCCGGAAGCTTCCTCGGTTACAAGCTTTTGAATGTTTTCTCTTGTGTAAGCAGATGGAGAGAGAGCTTCAAAAGCTTTTGCTGACGCCGCGTTAAGACCTTTCTCCCGTTCAATCCAGCTATTAATACAATATGCGTATTTGTCTGCGCTAATCTGTAATTTTGTGGTTGACTGGTCTTTTAATTCATTCGTTGACAAAATTACGGTAACACCTGTTGTAATTAGTATTGCAAAGATGACAATAATAATTACTGTTGATGTTAATTTCCTTTTAATAGTGTTCCTCATAAAAATCCCCCTTATTATTAATGAAATGTAAAAATATGTAAATATATTTTTATTATACTATACGAAACATATTTGAAGCAACAAAAAATTGGTATCATGAAATAAATGATACGGAAACCGTTAAAAAAAGTTGGTAGAGATATTGACATTCGAAAGTTGGTATGATAAAATCATGAATTGTGAGGCGTTTTGCGCGACAGGCTGTCGTAGCTCAGTTGGTAGAGCGTTACATTGGTAATGTAAAGGTCGGCGGTTCAATTCCGCTCGTCAGCTTAAAAAGGAATTACGGAGGTAATTCCTTTTTATTTTGCAAGCAAAAATCTTTGTTTTGTCATACATTTGTGACATAAGTTTTTGTTTTATATATTGGAAATATAGTAGGAATATGTTAAACTATTGATAAAAGAATAATTGGGAATGCAGAGGGGCTGTTTAATATGGCAAATGAAATAAAAAAAGAATTCGAAACATATGTAAAAAATATCACAGAAAGTATAGCAAAAGAAATATATTTAGAAGATTTGAAGGAATTGTGTGATGTTTATAAAAATCAGTTGGCTTCGTGTAAGGATTTATACGCAAAGCATACTGACCTTGATAAGGAAATCATTACCAAGATCGAGAAAAATGTGGATTATTTGAATAGTATAGAAAAAACGGTTGGAGATAAATTACAGAATATCAATGATCAACAGAAGAAATTTGAAATAGAATATGAAGAGTTATTGCGTCAATATGAGGATAGAATTTCTGCAAAGAATTCAGATCTTCGAAAAGCATTTATGGATGATTTCACGAAAGTAGGAAATGAATTAAATGCTGAGATGAAGAAAGATCTTGAAGAAGAGCATGAGTTGTTAAAGAAAACATTACAGAAAGTAATTACACCTCAAAATCTTCAGGATTATATGGACAAGATGGAATCTAGCGTACAGGTTTTAAACAAAAGCTTACAGGTACTAGATTCTGGATATGAAGAAATTTTTGAGCGTTATGCAAAAAAAGTAGATTCACACAGTCAGGACCAGATTCAGAAAGTTCAGGATTCGATTCGCAAGGTTATGCAGGATGGAATCGAGGATATGCATAAGAAATTGCTGGATTTACAGGTAGAACAGCATGAGCAGTTATTAGAACGTGCAACTGAGAAGAAGGATTTTGAGTGTTTGCGTTTAGAGATGGCTGTTATGTCTGATCACATGAATCGCATGCAGGTTTCTTATAATGAAAATTTGAACAAGTTGTTTGTTGAGATAAAAAGAGCAGAAAATCTTCGTTATAGAAATGATCATGAAAGACGTCGTGAACGCAGGTATTTAAATTATCTTATGATTAGTAACAGTGTGTCTATGATTGTTATTCTCTTGTTAGTTGGTTATGCACAGTTTGGTGCAAAGAGCAATATTGGTAATATTTCTTCTGCAGTAGTTGCGGTAGTAACCGTATTAGGTACAATTGTTGCATCTGTAAAGATGAAGAAAAGATCAGCGTATGATGCTGCCAAGAGAAAGGCTGCTACAGAACAGCCGGTAGAAGGATTACAGATTGGGTTAGAACGAGATGTAGCACCTGCTATGAATGCAAATGTAGAAGCTGAGGAAAAATCTTTAGAGGAAAAATCTTTAGAGGAAAAAACAGTGAATAATAAAAAACAACATCCTAAGAAAAAGAACAATAAATAAGTAAACGCATAGTTGGGAATATGTATAAAGTTCCGGAGATGGTAAATGGTTAAAAAAGTATGTTCGGGCTAAATTATTATGCTAAACAATTTTTGGATATAGGGTGATTGATATGAACGAAGAGATATATGCTAATTTGGCAAGTGCCACGGATGAGATATATTCGTTATTGATGAGTAAGGTGTCAGATGGATACTTTACAATGTGGAATCCAAGATTTGCGAAAATGGACCAAGGGGTAACCTCTTTAGTAACAGCGTTTGAGCAGAGTGAGAGAGGCTTGGAGTTGGAAAAACAGTATCAGGAGATAATAAAGTATCAAACAGAGGTACGAAAACTCCCTAATGAAGTTTTTCAAAAAGGAAATTTTAATGCAATAGAGCAAATCTATACGGAACTTCCGGCAAAGATTTTGAAAATGAGAGAAATAATAGCACAAGGAATGCTTAAGTACAATCAGGTGGCTTCTGAGGTTGAGAATTTAGAAGAGTACGAGAAAGAGTTTATTAATATAAGTGCAAGAGAAATCGAAGACTATAAGGTGAAACTTAGAAACCGTATCAATCAAAATATTTCTAAAGTTCGACAGTTTGACTCGTTGTCGGAGGAAGAAAGGAAGTATTTTTTGACTCATGTTATTTTCTTTGATGAGGGAAAATTAGAAAATACAATTTTAGAAGCTCTTCATGAAGCAGAGAAAAAGGTTGAGGATGAAGTGCATAAAGTGGAGTACAATGCAATAATTGCTCCTGAATTTTACGATGATGAAAAAGGAAGAGAATACGTTCATCGGTATCGTAGAGAAAATGAAAAACAAAACCCAAAAGAATTGAGCGTCAGCAGAAAGATTTTTAAACAGGGAGAAATGGAAAATAAATTTGAAATCTGGTTTAATTCTTTAGTTGGTGAGGGCTCTTCTTTGGGAAATCTCATAAATGAAGGAAATTATGCAAATGAGTTTCCAATCGAGGAACAGATGCTGGATGCTATGGGATCAGTGATTGATAATAATTTGGGCGACCTTACAATGACTGAAATGTTAGAAGCGTATAAAGAAGAATGTGTTGCTATTAAAGAATGTTCATTTAAAGAATTTTATGGAAAATATAGTGAGCTTGAAAAGATCTCATCATTATTGGAAGATATTCAGAACCTGTTTGCTGAATGGAAAATTGATTCTGTTGGAATTGCAGAGATTATTTTAGGAGAAAAGTAAAACGAAATATGCATAATAAAAGCTGATACAGGGAGAGGTATCAGCTTATCTTGCGTCATAGTGAATGGTTTTTGGGAAGACAAAAAGAGGAAATGAAAATGAGAGTAATACATTGTGCAGATTTGCATTTAGATTCAAATTTACTGACGAATTTAGATGTACAAAAATCAAAAGAGAGAAATTTAGAATTGTTGGAAAATTTTCAGGAAATGATTGCATACGCTGGGGAACAGGGTGTTAAGGCAGTATTGATTTCTGGTGATTTGTTTGATACTTCTGAGCCTTCAGAGACTACCAAAAGGGCGGTTCTTAAAATGGTGGAAGAACATCCGAAGATATTTTTCTTTTATTTAAGGGGAAATCATGACCGAGATGTTATTATAGGAGATGTACTACCAGCTAATTTTATTACTTTTGATGACTGTTGGAAGCACTATGTTTGTGGAAGTGTTACAATTTCAGGTGTTGAGTGCCAGGGGGATAGTCTTCGTTATACAGAGGAGCCGGAGTTTCCAAAAGAACGGGTAAATATTATTATGTTACATGGTATGGTTGTGGAAACTATGGAGTGTAAGAGTGAAGACGATAAGGTTTTTATCAACAGATTTAAGAATAAAAACATAGATTATGTTGCACTGGGACATTTTCATGGATATCGAAAAAATCGTCTGGATGAACGTGGTGTATATTGCTATAGTGGTTGTCTGGAAGGTAGAGGATTTGACGAGTGTGGACAAAAAGGATTTGTGCTTTTAGATATTGATGAGGAATACTGCAGAGTGAATTCTAGATTTGTACCATTTGGAAAACGTCAGTTATTTGACCTTCCGGTAAATGTTCAGGAATGTATGACCAGTATAGAGATGGCAAGATGTATAGATAGTCAATTAGAAGTGTCCGGAGCCGAAAAAGAAGATTTAGTAAAAGTACGTCTTGTAGGTTCTATTGATGTGGAATGTGAGAAAAATTTACGTTATTTGAAACATAAATTTGAAAATGATTTTTATTGCTTTAAAATAGAAGATCATACGGTAATACATGTAGATTATAGTGATTATGTGATTGATGAAACGTTAAAAGGGGAATTTGTCCGTATGATACATCATGCAGACATACCACAGGAAGATAAGGCTGAAATTATACGATATGGAATTTTGGCATTGGCAGGGGAGGAGTTGGCAGAATGAGATTGCTAAATTGTCATGTTGAGAATTTTGGAAAATTATCTGATTTTCATATGGATTTTCAAAATGGGTTAAATGCCTGTTTTAAAGAAAATGGTTGGGGAAAAAGTACCCTTGCTTCCTTTTTGAAAGTTATGTTTTATGGATTTGGGAATGAAAAAAAACGTAATCAGAATGAGAGAGAACGGGATAAATATAAACCGTGGCAGGGGGGCACTTACGGCGGAAGTGTGGAATTTGAAGTAAGCGGTAAAAAATACCGTATGGAACGTTTTTTTGGTGAAAAGGAAAAAGACGACATTTTTACACTTTATAATTTGCATACAGGACTTCCTACCGTTGAATATTCAAAGGAAATTGGAAAAGAATTGTTTCGATTAGACGAGGAGTCTTTTTTAAAAACCATATATGTATCTGGATTGGATTGCAGTACCAGTGCTACGGATTCTATTCATGCAAAGCTTGGTAACCTTACGGATTCTATGTATGATTTAGAAAATTATACAAAGGCGATGCAGCTTATGCAGCAGGAGATTAATCGATTGACGCCTAAGAGAAAAACAGGTCTTTTGGCAAAACAGGAAGAAGAAATGTTTGTTTTTCAGGACCAATTGGTGGAATCTGTTGACCGTGTGAAACTGATGGAACAAAAGAAGGAGAAAATGGAAGAAGCAAAAGCTGAAAGAGAAAGACTATTATTTGAGCAGGGACAGATTCAGGCGGAGATTAAAAAAATTGGGGAAAACCAGGAATTGTATTCAAAGCAGGCTTTGTATGATGCATTATGCGGACAGCTTAGAGAAAAAGAATTAGAGATGGAAGAACTGGAAGAACAGTTTGGAATGGGGATTCCGGAAAGTGAAGAAATCTCTAAGACGATTGCTCTTGTAGAACAACAAAAACTGTTGGAAGCTTTGATTGAGAAAAATACATTGTCAGTGGAAGAGGCGGCATTGTTAGAAGAAATTGAGCAACAATGGATAAATATTCCGACTTATGAGGATGTAGAAAAGTATCGGCAAGGGGTATCAGAAACAAAAGAGAGTGAGTCGGATGATAAGGAAGAGACTAGCGAAGATTCTGAAATTGAAGTTCCAATTCGGGCAATTTACAGTCTTGTGTTCTTAGGAATTACTATTTGTGCGCTTGGTGCAGTATTATGTTATAACCGACCATTTTTAGGCTTCTTCATTTTTTCAATTGGTATTGTTTGCGGTTTAGTAGCGGATCGAAGAAAACAAAGAGAGCAGGAATTAACAAAAGAATTGCTTAAGGAAAGAATAAATGAAGCATCTGCACAAAAAAACGAAGAACAGGAAGTAACAGAAAATACAAGTGCAGAGTTAGAAACTTTTTTGGCACAACACCCGGTTGATGATGTACAAAATGCAACAGAGCAATTGAATAAAATCCAGATTATAATCGCACAGCTTGGAAATATTCAGACAAGAAAAGCAACATTACTGGAAACTATGGGAACGAAAGAAAAAGTGGATGCTGAAATCGCCGGATTTTACATTAAATACGGTATTGAACAGAGCGATTTGAAAGATGTTCAGCTACAAAGCTTACTTTCAATATTACAAAAATATCAAAATCTGCAATCGGAATTTGAAAAGCTTCAGAAGAAAAAAGCGGATTATGAAATGGAGTTAGGTATCTTACCAAATCAAAATCCGGAAAATATGCAGGATGGCATTGGTTCTTTGAATGAACGTTTGCAAGAAAATCTTAGAAAAGAAAAAGAGATACATCAATTGATATACAAGCTTCAATCTGAAATTGATGATTATGAAAATAATGTTGAACAGGATATGGAGCGTAAGCTTCAGGCAAGTAATCTTAAAGAGGAGATGGATAAAAATCAGAGAAAATATCATTTGATTACATTAGCAAGAGATTACATGAAAGAAGCGAAGGAACAGTTTGTTGCAAGATATCGAAATCCTTTGGCAAACAGTTTTGAAAAATATGCCGGTATCGTATTGGAACAACAGGAAGATTTTCTTGTAGATGTCAATTTGGATGTTCGAAAAAAAGAAGTTGGAATGTATCGTGAAAGTCAGACATTGAGCGATGGTTGGAAAGATTTGATTGCGATTTGTTTGAGAATTTCTGTGGTAGATGCCATGTATGCAAATGAAAAACCGTTTTTAATATTAGATGATCCGTTTTTAAATTTAGACAACGAAAAAATGCAGGGAGCTTTTCGATTGCTAAATGAAATTGAAAAAGAGTATCAGGTGATTTATTTTTCTTGCCATGACAGTCGTATTCAGGAAGAAGTTGTTGATACATTTGAGCAAAAGAAATGTGAATTTCGTCGTTTAGCGAATTCTGCATATTGATTTGTGAGGGGTTACGCGACCACATAATGACTAAAAAATGACATGATTTTTCGTTTGCAATAAGTTGTGTTTTTCGATATAATGTTGATATTGATATTTATGAAGTTTGTATTAGAAAAACTTACGAAATGTCATAATCGTTGCAATGTGGAAATGATTAATTGTATTTAGGTTGAATTAGGTGGTTAGGATGTATAAGAATTATGTTTTTGATTTGTATGGAACATTAGTGGATATTCGCACAAATGAAGGAAAGACGTATTTGTGGGATAAGATGGCACAGATGTATGGTTTCTGTGGGGCGATATACGACAGAAATGAGTTAAAAAAGAAGTATTTTAAATATGTAGACGAACTTCAGGAAGAAGCCGATGCTAAGAAAGAGCATGCGGAAATAGAATTAAGTATCGTATTTAAGAGATTATTCGAGGACAAAGGTGTTAAAGCAGACGAAAAGACCATTGAATTTTTTATGAAAATGTTTAGAACAGTGTCTACCAAGTTTATCAGACTTTATGACGGTGTGACTGATTTTATGGAGGCATTGAAGAAGAAAGGTAAGAAAGTTTATCTTTTATCAAATGCACAAAGTAATTTTACTCGTCCGGAGATTGAATTTTTAGGCTTGGACAAGTACTTTGATGGAATTTTGATTTCTTCAGAAGAAGGATGCTGTAAACCAGGAAAGGAATTTTATAACTGTGTTTTAGACCGTTATCACTTAAAAAAAAGTGAGACAATCATGATTGGAAATGATTCTATATGCGATATCGAAGGTGCGTATAATGCTGGATTAGATTCTTTATATATTCACACAGAGATTTCTCCGGATTGTGTAAAGGATTTAAAGAGCAAGTATTCCGTTATGGATGGAGATTTTAGAAAAATTCAAAAACTCATATTGAAATAAGAAAAAAGAACCTTGGTATGATTGCCAGGGTTCTTTTCTATTTCGAACAGTCTTTATAAGTACAATTCACAATATGATAACTTCCGGAAGTGTCGATAGCACCACCACGGTAATTGGATATACAACGTTGAAAATGACAGTTTTCAATTTTTCCACCGGTGCCATACATAACGATACCACCACCGTTTCTAGCTTGACAGTTGATGAACTGAGAATTGGTAATGATGCCGCCCTGACAGTAAAGTGCGCCCTCCTGACAGTGTGAAAATACACAACTTTCAATTTTAGGAAGAAATGCATTGTAAATTGCACGACCGTGAGCAGTGTTACGAAATACACAACCGTTTAAATGGAGTCTTGCTCGTACAGCACGGAAAATTCCTACTTCATTTGAACCGTCAAATTCGCAATTGGTAAAATGACAGTTTTTTGCAGTTTCGAATACGATTAAATCCCGACCTTGAAAGTTTTGCCCAATCAGTTTACTTCCGTTCATAGAAAGAAGTCCGTTGCAGATAATTGGATATTTAATATATATAGTCGAGTTATTTATTTTCCAAATACCATCTTTTGTGATAGTAATAGGACAATCGAAAATAGTGGAGTAAGATAGCTCTGTCTCTTTTTCAATATAATACTCCTCAGAGGATGAAATATATTGAACAATCACGCTGTCTTTTGGAAAACAATTGCTTGAGTTACAGGAAACAACGTTAGAACGTATCTCGCCATTGTAATAAATGGCACTGCCAAATTCTACTGCACAACAGTTTTCAAAATAACAAAATTGAATGACAGTCTGCTTGCTTGCAAATATAGCTCCACCATTGTGGGAGTTGCAATTGATGAAGTTACAATGGCTAATTTGTGAAACTCCATTAGGAATAAAAATGGCTCCTCCGTTTTGCTTGGAAAAACAATTTTTAAACTGACAGTGTTTTAAGTGAAGTCGGTTTCCGTTTGCAAGAATAGAAGAAACGAAGCTTGTGTTTTCTACCTGGCAGTGAATGATGGAAATTTCACTTTTTAAAGAATACAGCAAACCACCGTTGTGTCCACATTGGAAGGTGCTTTTTTTGAAAAGTATCTGCGAATTCTTTCGACTGGTAATAAAGCAATGTTCGAAATCGCTGCTTCTTACATTGGAATTGAATTCTACATAACTGTTTTCAATAATGAGTGTTCCACCTGTTATGACAATGTTTCGGTCTACCTTTACAATTGCGTTTGAAATATGAACAGTACAGTTTTCCGGTATGGAAATGGTGCCATGGAAATGGCAGTTACCGCGGAAATTGTAAGTTTCATTTTCTTTAAACGTTTCTGGATGAATCTGCTTTGTATAGGAATAACCTAACATATAATAGGATAAATCTGTCATGGATAAAGGCAGGTTATGTTTCTTCATTTCTTTTGCAATGACTTTACATTTGTCGTATTCTTTACATTGTGCAGCTGTTGCAAAGGAAGAAATAAGGTTTTTACTGTCGGAATCGATTCTTAATAAGTCAGCAAACAAATCAATGGATTGTTGCTCTTTTTTTGAAATCTGATATTCATTTAAGGAAACATTGAACAAATCCAAAAGGAAAAGCAAGCGTTTCGTTTGGGTATCTAATGCTGCAATAACACTGTCAATTAAAAGCTGGATATCTTTTGAAAGATCCATCATGGTAATTGTATCTTTGGACGAAAGATTAAATCCTTTGGAAATAAGCCTCTCAATCTGAAAATTGTTAAAAGGTGATGTCAGTGGATTGAGCCGCGCATGCATAAGAACAGAAGCTGCATATAATGTGCGGAATTCTATAGGCTCTGAAAACAAAGGATGTTTTTCAGATATCCAGAGATTCTTTTTCTTATTAAATTTAGATAAAGTTCCTGTTCTCATAATAATCTCCTTAAGTTTGAGAGGGGCTTAAATTAGCCCGGTGTCTATAAGTTTATTGTCATATTGATTAAAGAGAATACTGTCTGTTGGTGTGCAGTTATCAAAATGGCATCCTAGTACACTTTGCCCAAAGTTAAGGGTAGAAAAGTATACGGCAGCGCCAATGTAATCAGCATGACAATTTTGAAATGTGCAATTGTAGACGGTAACATCTACCAGGGAACGTGAGTGAATTGCACCGCCATGTTTGTTGTGGCAATTGATAAAGTTTGTAGATGCAATAAATAGTTCCCTGGTTGCATTGTTTGATAAAGCACCATGGTGACAATTTTCAAAAGTGGAGGTAATAATCTCCGCTGAATTACCGTAAAATGAAATCGCATACACATTTGGTGTGTTGGAAATTGTCGTTGCCTGTAGTCGAAGTTGCCCGCTGTTTTGAAATAAAAATCCAGCTTTTTGTTTACAGTCTATAATAGAATCTTCTATCTTTATAATAGGAGAATTCTCCACAAAGATTGCATAGTCTTCTGGGCATGAATTGACGATAACATGGGAATTTCGAATAATAATTTTCCCATTGTTAACATTGATACTGCCATCAAGAGTTACCTTTGCGTGGTCTATCACAACTGTACTACAGTTTGAAATTGTAAAGGTTCCTTTGATGTGAAGATTTGATTCGTAACGAAGGATCGAACCGTCGTCTAATTTAAAATCTTCCACATCATAGGAAATTGAAAATGCCGGATAGATGTATTGAAGTATTGTAGTTGATACAGAATATCCATGCATCATAAATGTCTTATATGCTTCAATTGCTTTATCAAGTTTTGTATCATAATAAGAAAGTGAATTGTTTCGTAACTGCTCTGTGGTCTTATAGCCTAATTCGCAAAACTCCGTCAAAAAAGCTTTTTCTTCGGAAGAAAAATTAAATACCTGGCAATAACCTTCGATGATATCTCTTGAAAAAGTCGGAGAAATCAAACCGAAAAAAGAAATTCGATATAAATCGGCAATAAAACAATATTGTTCGTTTTTTGTCGTTATTTTCTGGAAGGTATTTGATATTTTAATTTCAAAATTTTTCTTCACTTGTGTGGCTAAAATTTCCTGTTGTTTCAAATCAAAATGAATGTTACTTAATATAGAAGAAAAACATTCAACCGTAACAGGAATTTGATCTTTATAACCGTAAACAAGTACGGCTAAACCGAAACAATAGGCGGTTTTGAAGGAACTCGACGCATTTGCGAAGGGGTGTTCATCCAAAAGCATTGTTTCGCCCTTCTTTTTGGCAAGATAATCTAACATATTCATATCATGAGTTCTCCATTCCATAAAAATAGTTGATCAGTTTATAGTTACTTTTTGATAAGTGTTTCTTCAATATAAAATATACTTTGCTAGATAGAAACATAATTCAAAAAAGTATAGATAATGTTCCTATAAGAATTTCGTCATAAAAAGTGAATTTCAACACCTATAATAAGAAGAAAAGTAACTCCTTGCGAGAAAATGCAGTTAAAGAAAACTTGGTTCTTTACGTTTGTTTAGCGTATATGATAAAATGGGTTGAAAAGAGTGTTAAAGCGCTAAAGGAAAAGAAAATGGATAAAATTCTTGATGTAGAAAGGGGAAGAAAAATGGAATTTAGACCTTGTATTGATATACACAATGGAAAAGTAAAACAAATCGTAGGTGGAAGTCTTGTTGACAAAGGCAATCAAGCAGAGGAAAACTTTGTATCTGAGCAGGATGGTTCATTTTATGCGAACCTCTATAAAAAAGATGGATTAAAAGGCGGACACATCATTATATTAAATCCGGTTGGAAGTGAATATTATGAAGCAGATGTGGAACAAGCAATGTTGGCGCTTCGTGCATATCCCGGAGGACTTCAGGTGGGAGGCGGAATTACAAATGAAAACGCCAAGCGTTTTATCGATGCCGGTGCATCTCATGTGGTTGTGACATCCTATGTCTTTAAGGATGGAAAGATTAATTATGAAAACTTAAATAAGTTGGTTGATGCAGTGGGAAAGGAACATCTTGTACTAGACCTTAGCTGTCGAAAAAAGAAAGATGAACAGGGCAATTATCAGTACTACGTAGTTACGGATCGTTGGCAAAAATTTACGGATACCATATTAGATGAAAATGTGATGAATTCTTTGTCAAAATATTGTGATGAGTTTTTGATTCATGCAGTTGATGTGGAAGGAAAAGCAAATGGAGTAGAGACTGAATTAGTAAAAATATTGTCGAAATGTAAGAATCTTACCATAACATATGCTGGTGGAGTTGGAAATTATAGGGATTTAGAAGACTTGAAAATACTGGGAAATAATCAAATAAATGTAACTATAGGTAGTGCATTAGACCTATTTGGTGGGGGTATGTGTTATGAAAATGTACTAAAAAAATGCAAAGAATAGTAGAATGTTATTGTGCAAGTTTGGTAATTCTGAAGAAAATCTTACAAAATTAACAAAATTCTTATTTGCTTTTTCAAAGTATATGTTAGCGAAAAAATGACACAAAAATATACAATATAAAAAGTGTACAAAAATATTAAAAAAATATTAAAGTATTTGGTTAAAATTATAGTAAAATTAATGGATTTGTCGAAAATTGGTAAAAATTGTAATGGATTATTAAGGGTTGATTTTATAGCCATCCTCCTTTATACTCTTGAATTGTAGTAAGCAACTGTTACTGACCAAGGGAAAAAAGTAATTAGTAAACGTGTTTTATGTTAAGGATTACATATTGCACTGAGGCAGGAAAAGGAGATTATCTATGAAATTTAACAGGATTATTACAGTATTGTTGTTATCTGCTGTATGTATGACATCACAACAGACAACAAACGTATCAGCTCATGTTACGGATACTGTAGTAAGCAACCAGTCGACTATTGAGGATGATAACGTGGAATGTGCTTTAGAACAGCTAGAAGTTACCAGTGTAGCGTCTGTTGTAAGCGGAGCATCTGTTGTTTCAGGACAAGGAATTGAAGCATTTACAGGTGAGATGGTTACATTAAAAACTAAGTTGGCAGCATCTAGTGTTTCGAAGAAAATCATCAAGACAGAAGAAAAGAAATCCACAAAGAAGAAAAAACGTACTGTGAAAAAGTATACAGCAAAAGAATTAAAGCTTATGTCTTGTATTATTTATTGCGAAGCGCAAGGAGAACCATATGCCGGTAAAATGGCAGTAGGTATTGTTGTTGCGAACCGTAAGAGTTCGAAATTATTCCCTAATACCATAAAAGGTGTTATTTATCAGAAGTATCAGTTTGGTCCTACAAGAAATGGTTCAATGGCAAAGGCGCTTAAGATGTATGAAGCAGGAAAATTCAATTCTTCTTCAGCAAAAGCTTGCATCAAGGCTGCAAAAGCAGTGTTGAACGGAACAAAAAAAGTCACTTACAGATCAAAGACATATAATTTATCTAACTATCACTATTTCAGTACGAAAGTAAAAAACGCAAGATTAAGAATTAAACATCATCAGTTTAAATAAGTGACGGGGCTCTTACGAAAGTGAGGGCTCTATTTTTTTTCTTTACATGTTGCTTTAAAACAACGTCTTTTACGGCTTTCTTGAAATGTAATAATAAATGTGTTACAATATAGTCAGAGTGGTGCGCTTTGTATCACAGAACTTGTAAGATACTTAAGGAGGAGACATGGTGGAAAATGTTTCAGAAAAGAGTGAAGTAGTGTCGAAAAACTTCATTGAGATGATTATAGAAAAAGACTTGGCAGAAGGTGCGTACGACGAGATTGTTACCCGTTTCCCGCCAGAGCCAAATGGTTATTTGCATATAGGACATGCCAAATCTATTTTATTAAACTCAGGATTGGCAAAAAAATATAACGGTAAGTGGAACTTAAGATTTGACGATACAAATCCTACAAAAGAAAGAACTGAATTTGTTCAGTCTATCACAGAGGATGTAGAGTGGCTGACAGGTGAGAAGAAAGAAAATATCTTCTATGCGTCAAATTATTTTGATCAGATGTATGAAGCTGCCGTAAAACTCATTAAAAAGGGCAAAGCATTTGTCTGTGAGTTAAATGCAGAACAGATGAGAGAGTACCGTGGAACACTTACGGAACCTGGTAAAAACAGCCCATATAGAGATCGTAGCATCGAGGAAAATTTACGATTGTTTGAGGAGATGAAAGAGGGAAAATATCCGGATGGATCTATGGTACTTCGTGCCAAGATTGACATGTCATCACCAAACATCAACATGCGAGATCCTATTATCTACCGTGTGGCTCGTATGACGCATCACAATACAGGCGATAAGTGGTGCATTTATCCGATGTACGATTTTGCACATCCGATTGAGGATGCTATCGAAGGCGTGACACATTCTATCTGTACCTTGGAATTTGAGGATCACAGACCACTTTATGACTGGGTGGTACGTGAGACTGAGTGGGAACACCCACCAAAGCAGATAGAATTTGCAAAATTATATTTACAGAACGTAATTACAGGTAAGAGATATATTAAAAAACTTGTGGAAGACGGCATTGTAGATGGATGGGATGATCCTCGTCTGGTGTCTATTGCAGCACTTAGAAGAAGAGGATTTACGCCAGAGTCATTAAAGATGTTTATGGAACTTTGTGGCGTCTCAAAGAGTCAGAGTTCTGTAGACTACGCGATGCTTGAGTATTGTATCCGCGAGGATCTGAAGTTAAAACGTAGCCGCGTGATGGCTGTATTAGATCCGATTAAGCTTGTGATTACTAATTATCCGGAAGGTCAGATGGAATATCATGATGTCGTTAACAATCAGGAAAATGAAGAACTTGGTTCAAGAAAAGTACCTTTTGGTCGAGAGTTATACATCGACCGTGATGACTTTATGATTGAGCCACCAAAGAAATATTTCAGATTATTTCCGGGAAATGAAGTGCGCTTGATGAATGCATATTTTGTTAAGTGTGAGGAGTACATTACAGACGAAACTGGTAAAGTGACAGAGATACACTGTACCTATGATCCGGAGACGAAATGTGGTAGCGGATTTACCGGTAGAAAGGTGAAGGGAACTATTCATTGGGTAGAAGCTACAACTGCAGTTCCTGCTACGGTACGTCTGTATGAAAATATTGTGGATGAGGAAAAGGGTGCATATGACGAAGAGGGAAATGTCAATGTGAATCCAAACTCATTGCAGGTACTAGAAAATTGTTGGCTGGAGCCATCATTAAAGGGTGCAAAAGCATATGACAGCTTCCAGTTTGTAAGACAGGGGTACTTCTGTGTTGATTCAAAAGATAGCTCAGATGAAAGATTAGTATTTAACAGAATCGTATCCTTAAAGAGCTCATATAAACCAGTATAAGAAAAGGGGGACTTTATTATGGGGTTATTATCAGGATTAGAGGAATTTGGTCTTGGAACCATGCAGAATGAGGAGGTTTTTGAAAAAGAAAAACCAAAGACAAATGAAAATGGTGAAGTGGTTGCTAAAGAACGTTCAGAGATGGATGTATTGCTAGATCGTACCTTTGAATGTGTGGTATGTGGAAAAGAATATCAAGCCAGAATGTTAAAGACAGGAAAAGCAAAATTAGTAAAGCAGGATTCAGATTTGCGTGCTATTTATGATATTTCAGATCCTGTTAAGTATGATGCGGTAGTTTGTCCACATTGTGGTTATGCAACTTTAGCAAGAAACTTAAAAGCACCATTGACTTCTGCACAGGAGAAATTGATTCGTGAGAAAATCAGTATCAATTTTAAGGGGATACCTGTTCCAGAAGCTGAGTATAGTTATGATGATGCTATTCTTAGATATAAGCTTGTGCTTGCCAGCACCATTGTCAAAGGCGGAAAAAACAGTGAAAAAGCATATGTTTGTTTGAAACTTGGCTGGGCAATCCGTGGAAAGGCTGAATCTTTACCTGATGATACACCGGATAAAGAGAAAGTTTTGGCACAGCTCAAAGCAGAAGA
Source organism: uncultured Lachnospiraceae bacterium (assembly GCA_902795895.1). Classification (GTDB taxonomy): domain Bacteria; phylum Bacillota; class Clostridia; order Lachnospirales; family Lachnospiraceae; genus CAG-411. Next base: position 20,476 of record CADBNB010000009.1, read on the forward strand.
GACAGAGTGTTTGACAAATGCCTATGAAGGATTTAGTGCTGCGTTTTCTCAGGAACGTTTCCCAATGTGTGGAATGGATGAAAATACAGTAACCTATATCTGTGCAGATTTAGCAAGACGTGTAGGTAGATTAGACGAAGCATTACGTTTGGCTTCTACTATCATTACAAGCCGTACAGCAGGCGAGAGAATGAAAGACAGAGCTAGAAATATCAAGGAAATGATTAAGGAAGAAAAGGGCGAGAAATAATAGAAAGATTTCATCGCGATTTTCTGTTACATAAAAAATCGGCGTTCGCATTATCGATTGATTTTTAATCGCTAATGTGAACGTCGATTTTTGCTTTAAAAGTTTTTCTTGTATCCAAAGCAGAATGTATGCTTGGATGTAATTCCGTTTGGATATATGGAAACAAGCTTTTTATGCTCTAAGATCAAATGAATATCTGGAAATTCCCACACTTGGTGTATCCTCTATAAAGTCCTTAACCAAATCTACTTCCTTTTCCAGCTTTTCAACGGTTGTATTGCAAAGATATCCTTTTTCAAGCAATGCCTGTTCTAAAAGGTCTTTGTTTACGTCAATCAGTTTCATTGCTTTTTCGTTATTCATTGCAAATTTTGCAGTTACCGTTTTATTGTTAAGTTTCACATCGATATCCATGGCACCTAAGTGTTCCATATCAAGTCGTAACAATACATGAATTGGATTTTGTTGTTTTGCCAGGTTTTTCTTCTTTGTGTATACATATAAATCTGTATGAGTGGCTTTCCCTTTCAAATTGACAGGAAGTTGCACATAGGAGAAAAATTGATTAAGGATTTTCATGAAATCCAGATTATCTTTTAAATTAGAAACATTTTCTTTGGCAAGACTGTGATTGGCAGCGTCAGCACCGGCAAGTTGTGCAGCTAGTCTTGCAGCTGGTTGGCTGAGCAGTTCTTCCCAGTCATCAATATGTTTTGATAATTTTTGATAGTATTCATTTACGCCCCCCTGTTTAAAAATTTGAGGAGGTGTGAGAAATAAGGAGTCGATAAACTCTGTTCTCAACAATTCTGTAAAAGGTTCTGAACTTAAAAGTTTTGCTGCATCTTCCTGGTTTGAAAAACCGATTACATTTTTTATGGTTCGCAACAATTCCGTGGTGTTGATTTCTCCACTTTTAATTCCGTCCTTGATTGTGTCTGCAACCGGTAACTCTTTCACAAGATTATATAATTCCATTCGGGCAGGAAGAGGTAATTTGGCACCAAGCTCGTTGTTTGCACATTGTAACGTAGCAAACTGATTTTCCAGTGTTTCGATGATTGGAGAATCAAAAATGCTGGTACGTAACATGGTGTCATCTTTTGAAGCAGTGTTATTTTCAGTAGCATTTTCGTTTGACATTCCATTGAATGCTTCCGTTGCTGTTGCTTCGTCTAATGCCTGTGCCTTTTCATATGCAGAATAAATTGTATGCATAGTACTTCGAAGAGATGCCTGGTTACCTAGAATGGCATCCTTTAGTTCCGGTTCCAACTCGAAATTATCTAAAATTGAAATCAATTCTTCTTTTTGCTCCTCTGATAGAGTGAGTATGGTATCTGGCAATACGTTTTTTTGAAAAGAATTTGTATTCATGGAATTATCAAGCATGGTAGTAAGTAACTTGGAAGATGCTGCTTGAAAATCCTGATGATCTGCATAGCCTGTCGTTGCCATATCTTTCAGAAGGGATGAAAGCTGTGTTCCCAAATCATATAGCTTATCAGCAATGGAATGTTGGTTTTGCTGAAACGCTTCAAACTGAGTGGCGTTTTCTTTTGTGATTGGGATTTCAAGTTTATTCATCAAAACCAAGGTTGGAACAGAAATCTCTTTGTTTTGTAGAGAGAGCTGCAACATTTGGTGAATACTTTGTTTGTTGATGGGAAGCTGATTGTTCATAAGCTCAAATACAATTTGCTGGTTACGCTCTGTCTTTGGTAATCCGGCTTCATCCAAGGCTTTCTGTATCGTGCTGTTTGCAAGGGACATATCAGCTCTTGGCAATGCTTCTAACACAATATTTTCCTGAGTTGCGGCATTTACCTTAAATGCTGCAGTTTCCCCAATGGCAAGCCAGCTTCCGTTTACTAGTTTCCCTGCCACAATGGTATTATTTTCAAGAGTAACTACAATTTCCGTGTTTCTAAGGTCAGAAACCTCACCACGAAGAATTTGTCCCGGATAAAGGGAACGTACTCTTATGGTAGTTCCGTAGTTACTAAGTGTATTTGCCTGTTGCACCTGAGGACGAGCGGCATGATGCTGTGGTCTTGCAGGGGCATTTGGCGTTCGTGGTGCATTTCTATTTATATTACTGCTAGTTAAATTCATATGATTTCCTCTTTTCCTGATAACCGAATCAATCGTATAAATAATGTCGGATAACAATGATAATAACGTTATATCCGAGAGTGTGCTTTCTTTTCATTCACAGATATTATTTTATCATACGAAAGATGGAAATCCAATAGGGGGAGCAAAACAAAAGACCGGTTTTCTTTGAAATAAAAACATTAGATACCATCAAAGAAAAGCCCTTATTTTGTTGTGAAACAAAAAACGTGGTTTACTTGTGTGAAAAAGGAATGTGTGGTAAAATATGTAGGACTATAGGCAAAAGGAGAGAACATAGTGATAGAACAAAGTAAAATTCGAAATTTTTGTATTGTTGCCCATATCGACCATGGTAAATCGACACTGGCAGACCGCATTATCGAAAAGACAGGTACACTTACCAGTCGCGAGATGCAGGCACAGGTGCTTGATAACATGGAATTAGAAAGAGAACGTGGAATCACAATTAAAGCGCAGACAGTGCGTATTGTATATAAAGCAAAAGACGGGGAAGAATATATATTTAACCTGATTGATACTCCGGGACATGTGGATTTTAACTACGAGGTTTCCAGAAGTCTGGCTGCCTGTGAGGGTGCCATTCTTATCGTAGATGCGGCTCAGGGTATTGAGGCGCAGACTTTGGCAAACTGCTATCTGGCGTTAGATCATGACTTAGAGATACTTCCTGTTATCAATAAAATTGATCTTCCAAGTGCAGAACCTGACAGAGTAAAGGCTGAGATTGAAGATGTGATTGGTCTTGATACGGAAAATGCTCCTTTGATTTCTGCAAAAATGGGATTAAATATTGAGGATGTCCTTGAGCAGATTGTACAGCAGATTCCGGCACCAAGTGGTGAGTTAAATGCACCTTTTAAGGCACTTATCTTTGATTCGATTTATGATGCATACAAAGGTGTTATCGTATTCTGCCGTGTGTTTGACGGAAGAGTGAAGAAAGGCACCAGAATGCGTATGATCGCTACCGGTGCTGAGGCAGATGTAGTAGAAGTAGGTACTTTTGGAGCAGGACAGTTTATTCCTTGTGAGGAACTGACTGCAGGTATGGTAGGTTATATTACTGCAAGTATTAAAAATGTCCGTGATACCCGAGTTGGTGATACCATTACGGATGCGGACAATCCTTGCGATGAAGCACTTCCTGGATACAAGAAAGTAAATCCTATGGTTTACTGTGGTATGTATCCTGCGGATGGTTCGAAATATCCGGATTTGCGTGACGCCTTGGAGAAACTTCAGTTAAACGATGCATCTTTGCAGTACGAACCTGAAACCTCTATTGCCTTGGGATTTGGATTCCGTTGTGGTTTCCTTGGATTATTGCATTTGGAGATTATTCAGGAGCGTTTGGAGAGAGAGTATAATTTAGACATTGTTACGACCGCTCCAAGTGTTATTTACAAAGTATATAAGACAAATGGTGAAGTGATTGAAATTACCAATCCGTCAAATCTTCCAGATCCTTCAGAAATTGACCATATGGAAGAACCAATCGTATCTGCTGAGATTATGGTAACTACAGAGTTTGTAGGACCTATTATGACACTTTGTCAGGAAAGACGTGGTGTATATCTTGGCATGGAATACATTGAGACTACCAGAGCATTGTTAAAATATGACTTGCCGTTAAATGAGATTATTTACGATTTCTTTGATGCACTAAAATCAAGATCCAGAGGATATGCATCTTTTGATTATGAGCTTAAGGGTTACGAGCCATCTACGTTAGTGAAGTTAGATATTTTGATCAACAAAGAAGAAGTGGATGCCCTTTCCTTTATTGTTCATTCAGAAACAGCTTATGAGCGTGGCCGTAAGATGTGTGAAAAACTAAAGACAGAGATACCAAGACATATGTTTGAAATTCCAATTCAGGCGGCAATCGGAAGTAAAGTTATTGCCCGTGAAACCGTAAAAGCTATGCGTAAGGACGTTTTGGCGAAGTGTTACGGTGGTGATATTTCTCGTAAGAAGAAATTGTTGGAGAAACAAAAAGAAGGAAAGAAACGTATGCGCCAGGTTGGTAATGTAGAGATACCACAGCAGGCGTTTATGAGTGTTCTTAAGTTAGACGAGGAATAAAAAGATAAGAAGGAAAAATACTTGCCAGACAGCTTAAATTAATAGGAACAGTTGATAATGCAAATGCTTCTGTTGGTTTAGATGTGGCAGTTTGTGTAATTCCTGCTTAGGATGCAGAACGCATGAAATGAGAAGGGTGTGAAATAAGTGGTAGACTATACTTGGCTTCAATGGTTTTTAGTATTTTTGATTTACGCCATCATTGGATGGTGCGTGGAAGTAAGCTATGCAGCGTTGAAAGATGGTAAGTTTGTAAACCGTGGATTTTTAAATGGTCCAGTGTGTCCGATTTACGGTTTTGGAGGTGCCATTGTCATTGGTTGCTTATATGCCATAAGAGCGCAGTTTGTCCTTGTGTTTTTCGGAGCAGTGGTGTTGACTACCGTGTTGGAATTTCTGACAGGATTTGCCTTGGATAAGATTTTTCACGAACATTGGTGGGATTATTCCAAAGAGCATTTTAATATCAAGGGATACGTTTGTTTGAGATTTTCTATCCTTTGGGGACTTAGCTGTGTAATGGTGGTAGATGTAGTACATCCGCCTATTGATAAGTTTGTGCTTTGGGTGCCGGAAAATATTCAGTTTTGGATTTTTTCGGTTGTGGCAACATTGTTTGCAGTGGATATGTTTGTTACGGTTTCTACTATTGTTGAGTGGAAACGTTCCATCCGAATTGCAAACAGTATCGCAAAAACCCTTCATTCCTTCTCTGATGAAGTGGGAGACAGTATTGCGGAGACAGTTCTTAAAACCATCACTAAGGGTACTGAAATGAAAGAGGCAGTCGAACAGATTGAAAAGTATCAGGAAGTTTGCGGTGAATTAAGCGAGAAAAAGCAGGAGTTAGAGAAACTTTATCATCATGCAGCGCGTCTTAGAAAAATTCAAAATACGATTTGGTTAAGACGTATTAAGAAAGCATTCCCAAGTATTACAGTACCTGGTGTTGATGATGTGAAAGCACGCATTACCGGTTTTAGAAAGAAAGGTATTCATGAAGATGCAGAATAATCCGGAGGGCTTGGGTATATATGTGCATATACCTTTTTGTGTAAGAAAGTGCAACTATTGTGACTTTTTGTCCTTTACGGCTGCAAAAGAGACAAAAGAGGCATATTTTGATGCATTGAAAAGAGAAATGGATAGTTATTGTGGGGCGGGGCATCAAAAACCTCGCACCATTTATTTTGGGGGTGGAACGCCATCCTCGGTGGAGCCTGAGTATATTGAGGATATACTTTGCCATATGAAGAAATGTTTTTCCATTGATATTTGGAAACAACTGGAAGTTACGTTGGAAGTAAATCCAAAGACGGTAGACAGTAAAAAGTGGAAACAGTATAAACAAATGGGGATAAACCGTATCAGTATGGGGCTTCAAAGTACCCACGAGGAAGAACTAAAACTACTAGGAAGGATTCATGATTATGATGATTTTTTAGAAAGTTTTTATGAGGCAAGAGAGGCAGGATTTGATAATATCAGTGTGGATGTGATGGCTGCACTTCCAGGACAGTCACTGGAAAAATACAAAGAGACATTAGAGCGGGTGGTTTTGTTGCAACCGGAACACATTTCGTCCTATAGTTTGATTGTGGAAGAGGGAACCCCTTTTGAAAAGCTTTACGGCGAAGGGGCACCAAAGGAACATATGCTGCCGGATGAAGAACTTGACCGAAAGATGTATCAGTTGACACAAAAACTGTTAAAAGACCATGGGTATCACCGGTACGAGATTTCAAATTATGCAAAACCAGGCAGAGAGTCAAAGCATAATTCTTCTTATTGGGAGCGAATCCCATATATAGGTCTTGGGCTTGGTGCCAGTTCCTTCTTTGATGGAAAGCGATATCAGAATACTTCGGATATGAAGCAGTATCTTAAACACTCACAAGACAGAAACATTCGGGTGGTCGAGGAAGAAGTTATTGGCAGAAAGGAAGCCATGGAAGAATTTATGTTTCTTGGACTTCGGAAAACGAAAGGTGTTTTAAAATCTGATTTTAAGCACTTTTTTGGAACCGAGATGGAGAATATTTATGGAACAGTGTTGAAATCACTTTCTGCACAACAGGTTCTTATTGAGGAAGAAGATGTAGTTAGACTGTCAGAGTATGGATTGGATGTAAGTAATATGGTTCTTAGCCACTTTTTGCTGGAGGAAGAAAGGTAAGAATAAAATAACCGTCAGGTTGTCATTTTTGAAAAATGCAATAAAGAGTGATTAAGAACAAATATTGGAGTGGAAATAAATGAACACAATTGATGAACACATAAAGAAAAATGAATTTTCGAATATGTATTTATTGTTTGGAAAAGAAGATTATTTAAAAATAACTTATCGGAATAAATTGCGAAAAACCATTATTTCGCCGGATGATTCTATGAACTATTCTTATTTTGAAGGAAAGGATATCGACGAAACCGCAGTAATTTCCATGGCAGGCACCGTGCCGTTTTTTAGTGAACGAAGACTGATTGTCGTTGAAAATAGCGGGTTGTTTAAACGTCAGAATGAATTGTCAGAGTTCTTATCTTCGTTGCCGGAAACCACCTTTCTTGTGTTTGTGGAGCAGGAAGTGGATAAGCGAAGCAAACTTTATAAGGCTGTTCAGAAAAGTGGAACCGTTGTGGAACTAAACGGTTTAGAGGAAAAAGACCTGAAGTTATGGGTAGCAACTTACCTTCATCAAAGCCAGAAAAAGATCACAGAGCAAAACATTATGTACATGCTAAATAAAACCGGGGCGGATATGCAAAATCTGAAAAATGAGTTGGATAAACTTATCAGTTATTCTGCGTCGGAGGATGTGATTACCAGAGAAATGATTGATGAAATCTGTGTTGCACAGACGGAGGGAAAAATCTTTGAAATGATTGATGCCATAGGAATGAGAAATCAGGACAGGGCATTGCAGTTATATTATGATTTGCTTGCGGTAAGAGAAAAGCCTATGTCCATATTATTCCTTTTAATTCGACATTTTAATATTTTAATACAATTAAAGGAACTTGCAAATGAGGGTGCGGCAAACGGTGTTATTGCTTCGAAAGTCGGTGTTCCACCCTTTGCGGTAAGAAAATATATTGGACAGGCAAAAAACTTTAAAAACAGCGAAATCAGGGATTGTTTAGAGCAATGTGCTGAGGTGGAGCAACAGGTGAAAACAGGTTTACTTTTGGACCAAATCGGAGTAGAATTATTGATAATAGCCTTCAGTCGAGGAAGGGGTTCAAAATGACAATCAAATTTCAAAATATGGAACAATACAGCCGAGTTCATTATATTTAGGAGGTCAGTATGAAGATACTTATTAAAAATGGACATGTTTTAAACCCATCTACAAATACAGATGGTGTGTTTGATGTTGTAATCGAGGATAAAAAGATTGCAAAAATTGCCACAGGTATTGAAGAAAGTGGATTTGATCAGGTAATCGATGCATCCGGAAAATATGTGATGCCGGGATTTATCGATCTTCACGTTCATTTTAGAGAACCGGGATTTGAGTATAAAGAAACTATTAAAACCGGTTCCATGTCATCTGCTAGAGGTGGATACACTTCTGTTTGTCCGATGCCAAACACAAAACCGGCGACAGATAGCAAAGAGATGATAGAGCTGATAAAAGCAAAGGAAGCTACGGATTCGGTAGTACATATTCTGCCGGTAGGTGCAGTTACTCTTGGACAGGATGGAAATAAGCTTACTGACATGAAGGGAATGAAGGAAGCTGGAGCAGTTGCCGTAAGTGAAGACGGAAAATCAGTCATGGACATTTTAGTGTACGTGGAAGGAATGAAGGAAGCAGCGAAAAATGGTCTTGTTGTGTTAGCTCATTGCGAAGATAAAAACCTTGTCCGTGGCGGTGTGATGAATGCAGGAAAGAGAGCAGATGAATTAGGATTAAAAGGTATTACAAATTCGGTAGAGGATGTAATTACCGCCAGAGATATCTTTTTGGCAAATGAAACCGGAGCACAGCTTCACTTGTGCCATTGTTCCACAAAGGACAGTGTGGCGCTTATCGATATGGCGAAAAAAGCCGGATATAAAGTAACCGGAGAGGTTTGTCCACACCACTTTACATTGTGTGACGAGGATATCCCATCGGATGATGCAAATTATAAAATGAACCCTCCGCTTCGTAGCAGAGCGGATGTTCAGGCTTTGAAAGATGGATTGAGAGACGGTATCATGGATGTGATTTCTACAGACCATGCACCACATGGAGCAGAAGAAAAGGCAAAATCCATGGCGGAAGCACCATTTGGTATTGTTGGAGAAGAGACAGCATTTTGTCTAACAGTTACAGAGTTAGTAGAGCAGGGATATCTTACAAAGATGCAGCTTGTAGAGAAGATGAGCTACAATCCTGCTAAGGTACTTGGTATTGACAAAGGTCAGTTGGCAGAAGGTAAGATTGCAGATTTAGTTATTGCTGACTTTGATGAAGAATACAGTATTGACGTAAGCAAATTTGCATCAAAAGGAAAGAATACACCATTTGATGGAAGAAAAGTAAAGGGAAGAATTCTGAAAACATTTGTAGACGGAAAAGTTGTATACGATTATGATTTAGAGAAATAAAATCAGAAATATATATTTCCAAAAGAAAGGATAGAAAACTATGATAAACAAGTTATGTAATAAGATTACAAATTTAAACGCACCTATTGTGGTAGGATTAGATCCTATGCTTGACTATGTTCCTGAACATGTGAAAAAAGCAGCATTTGAGGAGTATGGAGAAACATTGGAAGGGGCAGCAGAAGCTATCTGGCAGTTTAACAAAGCTATCGTAGATGCTACCCATGATTTAATTCCTGCTGTTAAGCCTCAGATTGCCATGTACGAGCAGTTTGGTGTACCTGGAATGGTGGCATTTAAAAAGACGGTAGATTACTGTAAAGAAAAAGACTTGGTTGTGATTGGAGATATCAAACGTGGTGATATCGGTTCGACTTCAAAGGCATATGCCGTTGGACACGTGGGACGTGTACAGGTAGGAAGTAAGTCATATGCTGGATTTGACGAAGACTTTGTAACTGTAAATCCATATTTGGGAAGTGACGGAATTCAGCCATTTATCGATGTTTGTAAAGAAAATAACAAAGGTATCTTTGTGTTAGTAAAAACTTCAAATCCATCCAGTGGAGAATTCCAGGATCAGTTAGTAGACGGAAAACCATTGTACGAATTGGTTGGTAAAAAAGTTGCTGAGTGGGGCGATGCATTTATGGGAGACAGCTACAGTTATGTAGGCTGCGTTGTAGGTGCTACTTATCCGGAAATGGGTAAAACTCTTCGTAAAGTAATGCCTAAGACATTTATCCTTGTGCCTGGATACGGTGCGCAGGGTGGAAAGGCAGAGGATTTAGTTCCATACTTCAATGCAGACGGATTAGGAGCTATCATCAATTCTTCCAGAGGAATCATTGCTGCTTACAAGCAGGAGAAATACAGCAAATTTGGTGCAGAAAACTTTGCAGATGCATCAAGACAGGCAGTCATCGATATGCGCGAGGATATCAACGGCGCATTAGGAAAGTAGGAGGAACGATTCATGTCAGAGAAAGTGATAAAAGTGGTACCTGTGGTTAAGACAGAGAAGGTGACAGAAGGCGTTTTCAGTATGTGGATCAAAGACAAGGACTTGGCAACAGCGGCAAAAGCCGGTCAGTTTGTATCTTTGTATTGTAACGATGGCAGTCAGTTACTTCCTCGTCCAATCAGTATTTGTGAGATTGACACAAAAGAGGAGACACTTCGCTTAGTGTACCGTGTGGTTGGAAAAGGAACAGAAGAGTTTTCAAAAATGAAAGCAGGAGATGAAATCCGTGTTATGGGACCTTTGGGAAATGGGTTCACATTGGAAGGAACAGAGGCTATTTTAATCGGTGGAGGAATTGGTATTCCACCAATGCTTCAGACCGCTAAAAGTTTACATGCACAGGGAGTAAAAGTGCAGGTAGTATTAGGATACAGAGACAGTGATTTGTTCTTAAAGAGTGAATTTGAACCATATGGAAGCGTAATCGTATCTACAGAAGATGGAAGCGTAGGAACCAAAGGAAATGTTATTGATGCCATTAAGGCAAACAATGTTTCAGGTGATGTCATTATGGCTTGTGGTCCGATGCCAATGTTACGTGGTATTAAGGCATTTGCACAGGAAAACAGCATCAAAGCACAGATTTCCTTAGAGGAAAAAATGGCATGTGGAATTGGTGCATGTTTAGCTTGTGTATGTAAATCAAAAGATAAAGACCACCATACAAATGTAAACAACAAGCGTATTTGTAAAGATGGTCCGGTATTTTATGCAGAGGAGATTGAAATCTAATGAGTGTAAATATGAAAGTAAATATTGCCGGTGTGGAATGGAACAACCCGGTAACGGTAGCATCCGGAACATTTGGCTCTGGAGCAGAATATAGCGATTTTGTGGATTTAAATAAAATAGGAGCAGTTACTACTAAAGGTGTGGCAAATGTTCCGTGGCCTGGAAATCCTACACCAAGAATTGCTGAGACATATGGCGGTATGATTAATGCTATTGGTCTTCAAAATCCTGGTATTGATTTGTTTGTAAAGCGTGATATCCCATTTCTTCGTGAGTACAAGGACACAAAGATTATTGTAAATGTATGTGGAAAAAGTACGGAAGATTACTGTGAAGTTGTGGAAAGGCTTGCCAGTGAAGATGTTGATATGTTAGAAATCAACATTTCCTGTCCAAATGTAAAAGAAGGTGGAATCGCCTTCGGACAGGATCCAAAAGCCGTAGAGGCAATTACAAAAGAAATGAAAAAGCGTGCAAAACAGCCGGTAATCATGAAATTAAGTCCAAATGTTACAAACATTGCAGAGATGGCAAAGGCAGCAGAAGCAGGAGGAGCAGATGCATTGTCTTTGATTAACACACTTACGGGAATGAAGATTGACATTCACCGTAGAGCATTTGCAGTAGCAAACAAAACTGGTGGATTATCCGGTCCAGCTATTAAACCAGTGGCAGTCCGCATGGTTTATCAGGTGGCACAGGCTGTTAACGTACCAATTATCGGAATGGGTGGAATTATGTGCGCAGAGGATGCCATTGAGTTTATGATGGCAGGCGCAAATGCGGTATCTATCGGTACTGCCAACTTCCATAATCCAAATGTGACTTTGGAAGTAATTGAAGGTATGAAGAAATTCTGCGAGAAAAATGGGGTAAAAGACATCAACGAATTGGTTGGATGTGTAAAATAAAGAATTTGGTTATTGCTGAAGAAAAATGATAAATAATCCGATACTTATTTTGAGTTGAGAAAAATGCTTGTTACAGTTTGCGAATTTGTAAGCTGATTATTAATCTGTTTAGATTAGATGTATACTCGCAATTCTTGTATAAAAAGACTCCGAGAGTACATCAGGGGAAAAGGGAGGAAATTTTTTATGATTAAAGTGTATTATAACAAGTATCAGTTCCAAAAAGGGGAAGAAGAAGGCAAGAAAACAGTAGCCGGATATGAAATGAAAGGAGAAGTTGAGTATGTACCAAGTACGAATAATAAAATCGTAGTTGGCGCTTCAGAGGATGATAAGGCAGACTGGGAAGTATTCCAAAAGGCGTTAAAAGAGTATTTGGAATATTTTCTAAAGGAGTTGCTGTCAAGAGCAGATGAGCAGGAAAAGGCAGATGAAAATAAGCTTTTGCTGGATCATTTTATCATTGTACAAAAGTAAAGGCAGGCAGTTATAGTTTCGCGACTATAACTGCTTTTCTGTACGATCCCGTCACTGTGATATGGAGCAATCTTAATATAACCACTGGAAGATTTTCTGGGAAGGGAAAGATTGTGATGAAGTTAAGTCAGGAGAACTGCTTACAAGGTACATGAGGATATTTTTTTACGGTGTATAGAAAAGTATCAATGAAAGCGGATAGGTGGATTCTGCCACTTTTTAGGCTCATGTACGGAGGTACATGAGCCAGTTTGCTTTATAGAGAAAGGATTATTATGAAAAAACGTAAAATAAAAGCTATCGTAATGCTTCTCATTGGAATTGCCACTTTTGTGTTTTTATGTTCCAGACTTGATATAAAAAGTGTGAAACAGTATAAGGGAGAACAGAAAAAAATACAGGAACTGGTAAAGTCAGAGGATTATACAAAGATAGATAAAGACGTGGAATTGTCTGATGTAGAGGAAACAGACAATGTCGAAGATGCTGTTGATACGAAGCAGAAAGAAGATAACGAGAATACCGATAAAGACAATTCGAAAAACGAAAAAAACAGGAAAGACGAAAACGTTGGAAAGAAAAATCAACAACAGACGGATGTTCCAACCATAGATCAAAAGTCGGATTCGTCGGTAGATAAAAAAGAGAATCAAAAAAAGAATAAGTCGGATAAAAGTAATAATAAGAGTACCAAAAAGCCAAAATCTACGAAAACTCCTACGAAGGAAGAAAAAAAGACATTTCTTTGTAAGATTACCATAGACTGTAGCGTGTTGCTTGACAATATGGATGCAGTAGATGAGAATATGAAAGATTATATTCCACAAAGTGGGTATCTTGTAAAAGATGTGGAGATGGAAGTGGAAGATGGAGAGACGGCTTATGACTGTTTGCAAAAGGTTTGTCAGGCAAAAGACATTGCCTTGGATGCAAATTTTACTCCACTTTATAATTCCTATTATGTGAGAGGAATCGGCTATCTTTACGAAAAAATGGCAGGAAGAATGAGTGGATGGCTGTATCAGGTAAACGGTGTGGTGCCAAACGTTGGTGCATCCGGTTATAAATTAAAGTCCGGAGATCAGATTAATTGGGTATATACCTGTAGCGGAAGGATTGGTAGTTAATGAAGATGACATATGCGATGGCGCATCCGCTGGTGGTGGCAAGTTTCTTATTTTGGATGCTGATACTTACCATGTGCACCATGAATCCGGTGATGATTGGAATTTCCCTTGTTTTTTCCATTGTATACAGCCAGATAGTGTCAGAACGCATGAATTGGAGGTTTTTGCTGTATTCAGCCATACCAATCTTTGTGTTTACTATGGTGATTTTACCCTTGTTTTCCCATAATGGGGTGACGCCTTTGTTTTACATCAACAATATGGCAGTGACCATGGAGACTATTGTGTTTGGTTTTGTTATGTCTATTATGGTTCTTTCCGTGATTCAATGGTTTCAGGTATGGAATGTATGGATTGACGGGGAGCGTTTTATCTACCTGTTTGGAAGAATATCTCCCACACTTGCATTGATGATTTCCATGGTAATCCGTTTTATTCCTATGTTTTTAAGAAGATACAGGGAAATCCATGAAATTCAGGTAGGAATGGGATATTCGAAAGAAAATGCTTCCTTTGGGGATAAGGCAAGAATGTTTGGGAAAGAATTATCCATTCTTGTTTCATGGACACTGGAACATTCGGTGGATACGTCTATGTCTATGGAAAGCAGAGGTTACGGTTTAGGAAAGAGAACCAGTTTTCATCTGTTTCGATGGAAGAAAAGTGATACGGTTTGTATGTTGATACAGGTATTACTTGCCGCTGTGGTAATTACGGGAATATGGATGGAGAAGTTTACTATGTATTATTTTCCGAAAATGTGGCTAAAGCCTTTTGACGGATTTAGCATATTGTGTTTGGTTTGTTTTGTAATGTTGGCGATAGTGCCATTTGTAATCGAAGGAAAGGAATTGTTATGTCGCAGATTGAATGGAAACAGGTAAGTTATTGGTATCCACAGATGGAAGAGCCTATCCTTAAGGATATCAGTTTTCAGGTGAAGGAAGGGGAAATCGTTCTCTTATGCGGAAAGTCAGGATGCGGGAAAAGTACCCTTCTTAGACAGATGAATCCCAGTCTGGTAAGTGGTGGTACATTAACAGGAAATATTTCAATCGAGGGAAAGTTACTTGAGACTATGTCTCCTATGGAGGCTGTGAAAAATATCGGATATGTAGGGCAAAATCCAGAGGCTCAGATTGTTACGGATAAAGTCTGGCATGAGCTGGCATTTGGCTTGGAGAGTCTTTCCGTTCCAAATGTGCAGATGAAGCGTCGTGTGGCAGAAATGGCAGAATTCTTTGGTATCAGCGGTTTGTTTTTAAAGGATACCAATGCCCTTTCCGGGGGACAGATGCAGATACTTAATCTGGCGTCAGTGATGGTGATGCGTCCAAAAATCCTGTTGCTTGACGAACCAACGTCACAGTTAGATCCTATTATGGCACAGCGATTTATAGAAACCTTGAAACGAATCAATGAAGAGTTTGGAGTTACCATCGTGATTTCTGAACAATGTCTGGAACAGGTGTTGCCTATGGCGGACAGAGTGCTTATTATGGAAGAAGGAAAATTAGTAGAATTGACGGACACAAGAGTCTGTGGACAGATGATGTGGGAGAAGAAAAATCCAGTGTTTCAGGCACTGCCTGCTGCCATGAAACTTCATGTTGAGACAAAATCTTCGGGAAGTGCTCCTTTAAATGTGGTGGAAGGTGTCCGTTGGCTAAAGACGAAGAAACTTGCTACATTCGAAACGTTACAAAAAGAAGAGCGCAAAAATACAGACATTTCTTTGGAGGCAAAAGGGGTATCCTTTGGCTACGAGAAAAAGCAGAAAAAAGTATTGGAGGATTTTTCAGTATCTTTTCCAGTAGGGAAAGTTTCAGCCATACTTGGGGGAAATGGAACCGGGAAAACTACGATTTTAAAGGTGCTTTCTGGCATTTATAAGCCAGAGCGGGGAAAACTTAAAACCAAGGGAAGATGTGTGTATATGCCTCAAAATCCTCAGTTGTTGTTTACGGAACCTACGGTTTGTGAAGAGTTGGAAGAAGTGTTTATTGGACACAGCCGACAGTTTGGAAATCTGTCAGACAAAGAAATAGCGGACAGAGTTATAGAAATGCTTGAATTTATGGAACTTAATGAGGTAGCTTCAAATCATCCCTTTGATTTATCTGGAGGACAGCAGCAAAGGCTTGCTCTTGGTAAATTGCTCCTTTTAGAGCCGGATATATTATTGTTAGATGAACCTACAAAGGGCTTGGATGCTGCATTTAAGGAAAAGATGGGAGAATTGTTTGAAAAGCTAAAGAAAAGTGGAAAAACTATTATTATGGTATCCCATGATGTGGATTTTTCGGCAGAACATGCGGACTATTGTGGATTGTTGTTTCAGGGGCAGATTGCAAATTTAGAGCCGGTCAATCAATTTTTTTGTGAAAACTATTTTTACACGACGTCGGTGCATCGTATGTTCCAGCGATTGGACGAAAATAGTCCTGTAATCACATGTAAGCAAGCTCTAGAAGTGCTTTTGTCAAAAACGGTTCCAGAGAGGAATGGTGAAGGATGAGAAGAAAGAAATCCGGCTGGCAGGCAAGGGAAATCGTAATGCTTTCTGTTATGACGGCACTTTGTGTAACAGCCAATGTAATCTGTAGCCATACCATTCCGGTACATGGAGGAACGGCAGTTGTCATTCTTTCCGGCATTTCGCTAGGTGGACTTCCAGGGCTGGTTATTGGAGCTCTTGGAAGACTTATTAGTAATTTTTTCGACGGACAGGGACCGTGGACTCCGTGGCAGATGCTATCCTGGGCTTTGATTGGGGGAATTAGCGGAATTTGTTTTCAACCGGTAAAGCGAAAAACATTATTGGAGCGAAGAAGAAAGAAAAAAATGACAAAAAAAGAACAGGTGGAACTGTTTTTAGAAAGCATTACCATTCTTCTTGGCATTGTAATTATGGAAGTTTTGGCGCTATTGGAAGCTTATGTGACAACTGGGGATATAAAACATATATATGGTTGGAGATTTTATGCCTATGGATTTGTGGGACTTATCATTGGGTGTATTATAAAGAAAAAACGGCTTACGGCAAATCGCCTGATTATGAGTATTTACAGCTTTTTGATAGTATTTATTATATATGGTGGCATTATGAATAGTGCCACATTGCTGATGCAAAATATGCTGGATGGTGGACAAAATCCTTTGAATGTAAAGACATTAGTGGCTCTTTACATTACAGGTGTTCCTTATGATTTGTCCCATGCATGTGGCGTAGCTGTCTGCGTCTTTATCTTTGGAGAGTCCCTTCTTCAGAAACTGGAGAGGATTCAAATAAAATATAATCTGTTTCCAAAGGAAACAAAAGCACGAAATGTGCAGAAAGAGAGGTAATATGAAACGTAAGAATTTTAAGCAACTAATGATGGTGCTGACATTGATTGTCAGCATGGTGGCAGGAAGTGTAGCAATGTCTCTTCCATCGGTAAGTGCAAAAGCTACGGATAAAGTTGTAGTTTACGTAGCAGTGGAAGGAAAAACTACCAGTGGCACAGCAATCACTGTAGATAAGACTGCAGTTGTTCTTGAAAAAGGCAGCTAAGCCATAAAGGCAATTCAGACGGTGCTTGATCAGTCTGCATACAAAGGAAATTATGTGATGACAGAAACAAGTTGGGGAATTAGCTTAGATTCTATCGGTGGATTGGCAACAGAACAGGTAAACAATACGTATTGTTGGTGGGTATTTTCTGTAAATGGAATCATGGCTATGGCATCAATCGACACCTATGAGTTAAAAGACCAGGATAAGATTAGTCTTGTGTATGGTGATGGAAACGG
>CADBNB010000010.1 GCA_902795895.1 uncultured Lachnospiraceae bacterium
AGGGGAAGCAAATTAGATTATAGAAACCAGGTGGAACAATCCATTTTAGATTTTATAAAATGTTCTCTCGGAGGACACTCATGGAACTAATTTGGCTGTTGTAGCAAGATTCATTCTCGAATCTTGCCCCAACAACAAAAATCTAATTGATTTTCATATTCATTTTTTTGATATTGCAGGCATATGGGTATCTCCCTTCCCAAAAAACCGCTTTCGCTTGGACTCAAGCCTAACGGTACTAAATTCGCTTGTAAAATTGATTCCATCATACAGTCTCCTTGTAGTTTGAATTATATCAAACTATCACTTGGTGTTACAACTTAATTATAGCAGGACATATGGACTAGAAAAAAAGTAGGTTTTACCGGATATCTCCTGTAAAACCTACTTTTTAATTATTCTTCCTATTCCCCTGACATCATCTGGAGATAATCTCCTTTATCGATATGCATCATGGAGATACGGTTGTTCTTTCGCCGGAATCCATAGACACAATCTACGTTTCGGATAAGGGACTGCAATCGTTCATCCGGCACGCAGACAATAAGCTGCAGATCCATCTTTCTTGCGTATTGGAGACATACGGCACTTCGCTCCTGGTCCATCTTCGAAAATGCTTCGTCCAAAAGCACCAGTTTTATCTTAGAGTCTCTGCTGTTTTGCGCCATGTAAAGCATAGCAAATCCTGCAAGGAGTGCCACGTATTTCGGATTTTGTCCTTCTCCTCCGGAGTCGCGTCCTGCCATTTCATCCACGTAATTTCTACGAATGATATTGCCTTCCTTATCCGTTACTACTTCACACATTCGGAAAGATAAGTAAGTACGGTAATCCGCAAATTTTTCCATTTCTTTCTGGTGATTTAATAACTGGGTGTCGTCTGCATTTTTGGCAGGCATAAATTTATCAATGAGTTGCTGTATCTGAGTTTCATACTTTTGATAGAACAAATCTTCTCCAAGGCTTAACTGTCCGTCAAAGCCTCCATTGTCCAGATTTTTCGTATCCAGTTCTTCTGCCATGAGCATTTCGTAAAATTGTCCGTCGGCAGTCTGTGCCGGTCCGATTTCAATCTGATAACGGCTGTCGGCAAAGTTTGTCTCATGGAGCAATCGGTTAATCTCACGTTTATGGCGATGTGCTCCCTTGATATCTCCATGTATCTTTGCAATGACATTGTCACGGAGACTCTTGTAAATCATGCCACACTGCTTTTCAAATTCCTGCTGGTACTGTGGCTCGTAGTTTTGCTGGTATTCCAGCAATCGGGCATCGTATTTTTCATTATCCGGCTCCATACCTGTAAACTCGCAGTTTGGATATGCGGCAATATACATATCTCTGGCATGACTTCGCTCTAGGGATGCATTCTTTGCATCTTCCGATGCTTTGCGGATTTTCTCAAAATATCTGGATTTTAAGGTAAATACTGCCGAATGTTGTCTTTCTATATTAATCTCCTCACGGATGCTTTCATTTTCCACGTAACCCACAAGCATTTCTTCCAATTCGCGGTTCTTATTGTTGATGTTCGTGGTAAGCTCCGTAAGGCGCATATTTTTCTCCTGCAATTTAATGTT
The DNA here is from genome assembly GCA_902795895.1 of uncultured Lachnospiraceae bacterium. Taxonomy (GTDB): domain Bacteria; phylum Bacillota; class Clostridia; order Lachnospirales; family Lachnospiraceae; genus CAG-411. The sequence continues at coordinate 1,581 of CADBNB010000010.1, forward strand.
TAAGTTTTTGCTTTCCTTTCGAAGTTTGTTGTATTCTTCCCGAAGGGTAGCTTCCCGTATCTGGAGTTCTTTGAATTCGCCCTTTTCCAATGTTTCTATGGTATGTGTCATCTCTCGGATTTCTTTTACGGTTTCGTCAAGTTCCATTCCTGCCTTGGATAATTCTACGTAATCTTTGGCATCCTCTTTTAATGTTTCATAATTGTATATCTGTTTTAAATGAGAAACCTGATTTGTAAGGTTTTTAAATTTCCGGTCGAAACGCTCATACTCAGCTTTCAACTGTTCCAGTTTTCCTTTGGAAACTTTTGCTCCAATAAACGGTATCTCGTAATCTTTCCGTTTCAAATGTCGGAACATGTAGTTGTGGTATGTGAAACAGTCCTTTGTAACTGCATTTTTTGCCTGCACCATTTCTTCTTCCGTCTCACAGCAAATGATGGCACCTAAATAACGTCGAAGACAGGCATCCACATAATCTAATTCTGTAGACACTTTTTCGTACAGCGAACCGTTTTTTGCAGAAGTTTCTGCTTCCATCAAAGATTTGGTGTTTATCAGGTCCACGTTTTCATGACGTCCCATTTTTCTGAAAATCGTAGAGGCTTCCATGGCAAATCTCGGCTCCGTCACCAAAGCAAAACGAAGTCGTCCCATTCTTCCTTCCACAGCATTTTTCCACTCTGCATCTGAAACTTCAAATAAATCCGCCAATATGTAGACTTTTGCTTCTTTTCCACAGGCATAACGAAGTTTTTCTTCCAATTCAGACTGGGCGCGTTTTAGCTCGTGAGAGTAGGATTTTCGGTTGTTCGACATATCTTCTACCAGTGTTTTCTTCTCTTCCAGTTGCTTTTTCACTTCCCGAAGTTCATCCTGCAACATAGAAAGTTCATTTTCCAACTGGTCTCTTTCTTCCTCAATCTGTGTCCGAAGGTCTTCACACTGCTTTGTGGTAATCTTTCCTTCTGCAAAGGTTTCAATGTTTTGTAACAGGCTTTGGCTTAAATAATCATTGATGATTTCATCCTCACCCCAGCGCTTCAATCCATCTAACACGCTTCGCCATCTTCTGGAATTGGCAGCTAACATCTCACTTCTTTTTTCCAGTTCTTCCAGACGTTCCTTCTTTCGTCCCAGGTCACTTGCCTGAAGGTCTGCCTTCGCCTGTGCCCACTGCTCGTTCATTTCGTCTTCTTTTTGCTGGATTTCTTCATAAGATGCCTTTAGAGCTTCAATTTCCGCCCCAATATCTTCTTTCTGTGAAGTCCATCCTGCAATGTGGTCTTTGGCATCTTCGATATCCAAACATTTAATAAGTGCTTTGTTGTGATATTCGTCTGCCTGTGCCGTGAGCATCTTCGTGCCTGCTGCCTGCACCGCCTTTAATAGCTCGATTCTCTTCTTCATATCATCGATTTTCTCACAAATATCCCGATATGCCCCTAACTGCTCTGACAGTTTTTCAATGGCATCTCCCGTTCCCTTTGGAAACATGTAATCTTTGATAAACTGTCCGGTTCCATCGGTCATTCGAAGGGCAATGGCGCTCTTTTCCATGGTAACAAAACGGTTTCCGTCAATATATCCTAAAAGCTTTGTGTAGAGATTTGACAGGTAGGCATCCTTTGTATTGTAGATACGGTTGATTTCTCCTGCCCCGTGGCTGTCGGCAGTTCTTGCTCTCGTTTCTATCAGCTTTCTAATCTGAGCATTAGAATAGGGTATCCCCTCTTCCGTCAGGTATCCGCCCTCCGGCATGGCTCCCGTATGGCTGAAATATAGGAATTTCTTGATTTCATTGTCCTTTGCCCTTACTTCAAAGCTTAAACCTACGCAAAGTTTCGTCTCAAATGCCATATCTTCGATTTCCAAGGCAATCACTGAACAGAAATCTTTCTCTGCACGGTTTGCGGAACCGTCTTTTTGTTCTCCACGCAAATATCCGAATACGCTTCGTTTGTTTTTATTGTCATCTGCGGCACGATTTAGGAAATTGGAAGAAACGCTACCGTAAAGAATGACCTGCAAAGCATCCATGGCGGTTGATTTACCTGAACCGCTTTTTCCGCTGAACAAATTGACATATTCATTAAATTCTAAAATGGTGTGATCCACACCACCCCAGTTAGTCAAACATAATCGTCTGAATACCTTCTTCGTCTTCACCGGTCTGTTCCTCCTCTCCTGCTACTTCTTCCTCTTCTTCCTTGTATCGGTTGATAAGTTCATTGATTTCCTTTGACGGACAGTAAATGTTAATGGTACTGTAAATGTACATAGGGGTATCGTCCTCTAAATTGCTTACCGCTCCTGGAATCTCAAGGATTTGATGTCTCTTCATAAGATTAAGTGCCACATTCCACTCACCGGCACCAATTCGCTCGACAATCAGTCCTGTACTCATGCCGTACTCTCTGATTTCCTGTAAAGTAGTAACGGAAGCATTTAGTCCCACTCCCATGATTTTTTCTTTATAGATAAGTTTTAATAACAGCAAAAGTTTCGTAGTGGTAAGGCTTATGTGAAGCACCGGCACTCCCTCTCCCACAAGCTGGAATATGTGTTCCTGAGAGTCATGCTTTAGTTCACAACCAAGGATTGCAAGATAATCTTCGATGAAACCTCTGTGTTTATTGCACACATGATACTTGTTGTTATCTTTTGCCACCAATGTCTCCGGGTCATATTTTATTTTCAAAATACAGGTCTGGCGAAACAAATCCTGTATCACTCGTTTTACGCTATCCTGCTCTGCCAATGACAGGTTATTCATGTACACAAGCATCCTGGCGGTCCTCCTTGTCTGTTTTTATGGTCAATTTTGTAAAGGAATAACCCTTTTCTGTGGTGATTTTTTCACCAAGAGAAACGGTTTCAACCTCTTCCTCTTCCGTATCATTTGTCACCTGCTGCCACAAAATCATAAGTTGTTCCAAATCTTTCACATCACTTACGCTATCCTGTGACACCACAAAACGCCCACCGATGGTATTTTTCTTTCGAAACGCTTCAATCTCCGCACCAGAATACAATGGTTTTGGCACGAATTCATTGATTTCCTCCGGCTCCACCGTGTGTTCCTCCACCGCATGAGGCGTAAATACTCTCTTTGCCGCATCTCTTTTCTGATACATACTTTTCTCCGTAAATTGCTGAAATGGTTTTGTAAATGCAAAGGTATCTCTTAATTCCTCCAATATATGCTCTCTGTCGATACGCTGACTGATCATGCGGATAAGGGTTGCCACATTTTCGCTGTCTTCCATACCTTCCTGCAAAATAAAATGCACTCTGGCAAGGGCTCTCTGGGCAAAGACCGCCTTTTGTTCAATAAGGGTATTGTATTTTCGCTCAATAGAGTCAAATTCCCGCTCAATTCGAACCATGTAGTCACTGGATTCATCATTCATGGTTTTTAAATGCTCCACATGCAACGCCTGTTTGCTTCCAGGTTCGGCAAGCATCCACGCCTGATTTAACTCCATGGCTTTCGTTTCATTTTCTTCTAAAATATCACTGATAAGCTCTTTCACCTGCTCTTTATAACGATAAAAGCTGTCAGTAGTAGTGAGCATGGCATATTTTTTGCTGTCACTATTATTTAACTCCTGTATGAGAACTTCCTGAATTCCAAGGAAATTTCTCTGGTTTGAGAGCTTGTCAAAATACGCACGCATACCTTCCTGCATATTTGTAAGAAGCTGCGTCAGTCTTCTTGAGGTCTTCCACGCATTTTTCAATATGTCATTGTTATTGTCCTTATCTTTATAATAGGTATACAACAAGCTGTAAATAGACATGATGCTTTCCCGCTCCTGACTGTCGCTATCAAGCCTCAGCTGCCAGAAAAGCTCCACAAACATAAGGCTGTATTCCGGAAAACTAAGCACTTCTTCATTGATGCGCTCGTCGTAATCTTCGCGAAGCCATCCCCAGTTGATAAGATTATTAAGACTCTTTGCAGCCGGAGTTCTAAGCTCTAACTGTCCTCCTAAAGGATCAGTCTCCTGTTCGTCCTCATCCTCCTGCCACACAATGTGAAGGCGAACCATGGTCTCATTTATGATGTCCCTACATTCACTTTTTGTAATACCAAAGGCATTGTAGCCCTCCATATTTGCATTATATAATTCCACAAGGATTTCAAAATAATGTTCCATGTTTTTCGTGCGGAACACACGATAGAAATCCTTTGGTATCTGTTGCATTAAACTCATGCTTTTACACCCATTTCTTTTAAAATGTTATATTTACAACATGAGTATTATACCAATTTTTCCTTTTAAAGTCTAACAAATAACAAAGAGTTTTGCTTGCAAAACTCTAGCGCGACCGCGATATTGCGCAGCAATTAACTCCATCTCCGCGGTCTGCGCATCCTCGCGGAGCGTTTTTATGTAATAGGAAAGGCGTGTGAAAAACAAATTTTTCACACGCCCAAATTAATGATTTAATTACTTATCTTATGAATTTGTTTTAGAATAACCAATATAATAATATTGTGTTACACTCTCCCAAAATACTTTGACATAAGCACCTGTGTCCTTATTATCTTCTTTATTTACTGTCCAAGTAAGTTTCGCATCATTTCCATCTTTTGTTACCTTTACAGTAATATCCTTATTTACATTTTTACATTCTGCTTCTTTCCAAACAGTCACTGTTGGTGATGACTTTGTATTAACTATATTTGCTAAAGACAACGTAAACTCAGAATTTCCATTAACAGTTATTGTTGGTGTTGCTCCAGCTGTATATGCACCCAGTGGCATAATTCCCTGTTTAAATGTCAATGTCTGAGTCAATACTTCAGGCATATTTACCATATAAATCTTTCCTGGTGCCGTATTCGTCTTACTTGACTTATTGAACTGTCTATACAAAATTACATAATCAGATACTGATTTTTCACTAGCTAATGTCGTAGCAATTTTTGCTGTTCCTGCAACTTTTTCTCCTTTTTTATTGACAGTGTACCCCTTTACATCTGTAAATTTAATCACAGATGCACTATCTCCAATTTTAATTCTACTTGCCGCTGCTGTAAAATCATTTCCATTATAAAAATTACCTGAAGCATCTTTTAAATCAGATTTTAAGACAACAGCAACCTGATATGCATTTGTGGAGTTATTAGTAATTGCGATGGTTGAAGTTGTTTTTCCCTTTGCAGTTGTAGTTGCAATATAAGGTGTTGCATACTGAATTAATACCTTTCCTTCTGTAGCCTCAGTATATGATGTAGCCAGTAAATCATTTCCGTTTGCAACATTTATCACACCGGAAGCTGTTTCTGTTGCCTTACCTAATGTTACAACTGTAATTTTTGAACTTACTTTAGCCTTAGATCCCGGTGTACGCACATAAACTACCTTTGTTTCGTCTCCATCATATCCAATAGTTTCATCTAATTCATTAAAATAAACTGCCTTTGCTACTACTTTTCCTTTACTATTAAGCTCAGTAGGTGCATTAATCCATGTTGCTCCAACTTTATAACTGTCTGACAAAATATACTGGCTACCTACCGGTAATGTAACCATCTGTTTATTATAATCTACAGTAACCTTAGGTCCAGATGCCTTTGCAGGATAAGAAAACGCAATAGTCTTTCCTGCGGGTGTTTCACTTGTTGCTGCAACTCTAAACTGAAGCTTAACTCCCTTATTAACATATCTAGCTAACACTTTTGCCACACCCAAACTAGTATCTGTAGCAGCTGTCCAATTTCCATCTGTGGTTTTAAACTCCAAATTACCAAATGGTATAGCTGATGCCACAATATCTTTTTGGTTCGTGGTCGCTCCATCCACTTTAACCTTTGTTACCTTAACTGTGTTTTCACTTACCAAATATCCTGTCACATCATTACCAATATAACATC
>CADBNB010000011.1 GCA_902795895.1 uncultured Lachnospiraceae bacterium
ATATATAGCAAAGAGAATACAGTGATAGCTAAAAATGATAATAAAATATCAAAAAATCTTTTAAAAGGAAGATAAATTCTTTGTCTAACACTTAAAAAGCTATTCTTCTTCATCTTCCTCTTTCACATGATATGTTTTAACCATTTCTGCTAACAATGTTTTAACATCATTAACATCATCCATATCAAATACTTTACCAATATCTTTTACTTCTTTTTCAACATCAGCATCTAACACTTCTTTATCTTCGATATATATCTTTTCATTGGATGTCTTTTGCTGATTATCAATATCTAAAAGCAATTCTTCATATAGCTTCTCACCTGGTCTAAGTCCAGTTTCAATAATCTCAATATCAACATCAGGGATCATACCGGCTTGTCTAATAAGCTTTTCCGCTAAATCGAGAATCTTGACTGGTTTACCCATATCCAAGATAAAGATCTCTCCGCCTTCGGCAAATAAGCCACATTGAAGGATTAAAGATACAGCTTCAGGGATAGTCATAAAATATCTAATGATACGTCTATCAGTAATAGTAACTGGTCCACCAAGTTCAATTTGTTTTCTAAATAATGGGACAACAGAGCCATTGCTACCTAAAACATTACCAAATCTAACTGCAGCATATTTTGTATTTTTAGATACATCAGAGAAGTGTTGGATGATCATTTCTGCAAAACGTTTAGTAGCACCCATAACGTTTGTAGGTCTAACGGCTTTATCAGTGGACACTAATACCATCTTCTTCGCATGATACTTATCCGCCATCTTGGCGACATTATATGTACCAATAACATTGGTTCTAATAGCTTCTGCCGGAGAATCTTCCATTAAAGGAACATGTTTATATGCTGCAGCGTGATAAACATAATCAGGTCTATATTTCTTAAAGATTTGTTCCATCCTAAATTCGTTATAGGTTGAACCAATAAGAGTTACTAAATTAATATCTTTGATATTTTCTTCTCTAATCTTACGAGTTAATTCCATTTGAATCTCATAAGTAGAATTTTCATAAATATCAAAAAGAATCAAAGTCTTTGGATGAGTTTTAAATATTTGTCTAACAAGTTCACTTCCGATAGAGCCACCCGCTCCAGTGACTAAGACACATTTACCACCAAGCATATCTACTACTTGATGATTATCTAATTTAACAGGTTCTCTAAGTAAAAGATCTTCTAAATCAACATCGATAATTCTTTTATCGTTAGGACCCTCCATCTCTCCGATAAGAGGCATGCGTCTAACTCTAACGTTACAAGTGTTCAATAATTGAATGATGTCATGAAGTCTTTTCTTATCGATTAAAGACATTGCAATAATAACTTCTTCAGCTTTATAGAAGTCAATTATCTTTGCAATATCTGCTATTGGACCTTTAATAGGTATATTAGCAAGTGAGCCACCAATCTTATTTGGATCATCATCCACCATCGCAACTATTTGGTTGTGATTATCAATATTACGTCTTGATTCATCGACGACGATCTTTCCGGTAGCGCCCGCTCCAATAACGATTGTTCTAACTCTATTTTGTTTTTTAGTGACGATTTGAGCGATATTTAAAACACGAACTAAGATTCTTTGAAGAGGATAAAGTAAGATAGCTGCTAATGTTGCAAGTAACCAAGCAAAGATGAATTCAGTAAACCTTGGTAAAGCAGGGACTAGGCTAATAACTACTAATTCTACTATTTGAATAGCAAAAGCTATCGTCATCATCTTTATACATTCAAAGATGCCGATATCTTTAGTGACTATTCGATAAATCTTAAAAATAGCGAATAAGAAGATGGTTACAACTGTAGATGCTCCACAAAAAATAAGACATGGAACATAGTTATCAACAAAACCGACTGGTTTATAAAATGATAAAAAGGCAATTAAAGGAACCGCAAAAGAAATAATTATATCTAATACAACATAAATTAATTTGTATGAGAATCTTTTACGTTTAAAGTTCATATTTTATTTAGCAAAGCATTTAAAAGTGATAACACTTATAATAGTATTAATACTATAAAGCACATTGATGCTTTTTACAAATAAAAGCGCACGCTCATACACGAACGTGTGTTTATATATAAATAAATTTATATGAGTAACCCAAAACAAATGTAAAATAACTACTAAAAACTAACAATTTGCTTATTGTTCGATTTCATTAAAATCATCCATTATTTCTTTTTCTATCATCCTATCATGACTATATTTTTCTTTTTGAAGTTTCGTTTTATAAAAGGCATTTAGGATAAATAAGACCAAAGTAACAACAAACACAACTATAGAAAAAACAATAAGCAAAGGATTCGCGTTTACTAATTCCAGTCTAAGACTAGAAGAAATAAAAAATGTTAGAAACAAGGTTAAAAAATAGAACAATAGTCTCATCCATAGTTTTATTCTATTTATCTTTTTAGTCACTAATAACCAAATTGATTGAGTCAAATTAAATATCAAAAATGGAACA
>CADBNB010000012.1 GCA_902795895.1 uncultured Lachnospiraceae bacterium
CAAGTATAAATCGTAATTGACACAAGAAGAAAGGAATATGTCGTCTTCTTTTTCTTTTACTGTTTCAAGAATCTTAGCAACAGAGGCACTTAAAGAAGCATCTGTGAAGGTAGTTGTGGAAACAGTGAATTTATAAATTGAATCACAATTTAAATCTTTAACGGTGCTTTGATGAATTTGTAATTCAACTGGATCAAAAACATTCATAACGGAAACTTGATGCCAAATTGAACCTTCCATTTTACCAAATTGATTTAGTTCCTTATTGAAAGAATATTGATTTACAGTGCCATTTTCTGGAGCGGTATAGTCAATGATGATATCGCTTCCGTAGGTATGAGACATGTAATCGAATTTATAAAGCTTAATATCGTATAAGTCACAAGTACCAGTATTGACAACAGCAAAATTAGTGGCACTTAATGATTGATTCATCATAATTGTGAACCAGGAGAAGGCACCACCAACAAGAACGAGCAATGAAAAAATTGCCACCGAACAAGCAGCAATAATCTTTAAATTCTTGTTCCCACTTCTTTTCATATTGCGCAATTTTCAATCTAGGCAACTGACGATCCCAGTAGGACTCTTAAGTTTTGCGTCGCTGGATTACTCCAGGTTTGCTTTTGACTATAAAAATTTTATGCAAGCGGAATAATAATGTCAATATTTTTATAAAATATAATCCCTATTAGCGAAAGCAAAATGACAAAAAAGATAGAAATAGTGTAGAAAAATCAGGAATTAAAAAAAATAACACCTTTTGTCGGCATTATTTTTCAAAATCCTTGCAGAAATCAATTCGTTTATTCTTTTTTCTTATCTTTATCATCGACTACTTCAGAAGCATCATCCACTGGTTGATATTCTTCTTTTTCTTCTTTTCCGATGATTTTTTTACCGGTTCCGCCAGCAGCAGTTCCTAAAGATTTTCCGGCGGTGCCGAAGCTTTTTCCGGTATCTTTCCAAGCATTTTTTAATTCCGAATTACCATTTTCATCAACTTTATTTTCTTCATCAGTAAAAACAGTTCTAGCGGTTTTTCCCATCGCTTTTCCAAAGTTAGTGAATGCTTTTCCAGTATTTTTTCCAAAGTCTTTCCATTTATCTTTTAAAGACATATTTTTGCTCCATTTTTTTCTTATTGTTTGTCTGTAATTTCTTGACTTATTTTAGCATATTTTTCTTTATTTAAAAGAAATACATCAACAAGTTTAGGATCAAAATGAGTGCCTGATTCTTCTTTAATTGTTTTAAAGGCTTCATCTAGCGGCATAGCCTCTTTATAGCAGCGTTTACTGACCAAAGCATCAAATACATCCGCAATCGCCATAATACGCGCTGAAAGAGGAATTTCGTATTCTTTTAAGCCATTTGGATATCCTTTACCATCCCATCTTTCATGATGACAAGTAGCGATATCAGTAGCAAAGCTAATATAATCCTCACTAGTAATGCCATTTAAAACTTCTTTAACAACCTTGCCACCATCGGAAGCATGTTTTTTGATTGTATCATATTCTTCTTTGCTTAGTTTTCCTGGCTTTCTTAAAATCGTATCAGGAACAAGAATTTTTCCAACATCATGCATCGGTGCAAGAGTGGATAATAAATTAATAAAAGCATCGTTAATCTGTTCAGGATAAATACCCGCTGCTTTAGCATCTTCAGCAAGAGTTTTGACATAAGCACTTGTTCTTGCTACATGTTCTCCAGTTTCTGTATCTCTGCTTTCAATGATGTTAGCAAGACGAGCAATGATCTGTTCTTGCATGAGATTCATCTTTTGTTGTTCGGATAACAATTCCGCTTTGATATCTTGTTGCACAAGATCATTATAAAAAACGTAACAAAGACATGCGGCAATAGCAACAGCGACATAAGCAATATGCAAGGAGAATAATGTCATTGGAATAATGCCTGCGGCTAAAACCACTAAGACCATGATAATTGTGACAATATCACGGTGCTTAAAATTACGAGAAACAAGAACTAAAGAAACAATAATATAAACTAAACTAGCGAAATATGTTATTTCATAAATTAAGAAAGCATCTCCGCGTTGATAACCAGTATTATCAAAGTAAAAAATCCAACCAAATGGGGCGCAAATAATACCGATTAAAACACAAGAAGCAAAAGCAATAATTACTGCCTTAAGTTGGTGTTTTAAGCCTAAAGCACCAGCAAATAACATGGCAAAGCATGGGGCAATAGAAAATTGGAAAACAGTTAATATAGTTAATGGTATTTTAAAAATGGAATCATAATAGCCACAATGTAGAGCATATTCTGCTAATGCGCAGAAAGAAATAGCAGCGAAAGTAGCGACGAACCATCCCTTTTGGCTTTTGTTAAAGCCAGTATAAAAAATGA
>CADBNB010000013.1 GCA_902795895.1 uncultured Lachnospiraceae bacterium
AATTTGTCATCAATTGATCTTTCAAAGAATACAGCATTAGAAGAATTTGTTTGTAGAGACAATCATTTATCTTCTTTGTCATTAGGAAATAATTCACAGCTTAAAGTGTTAGATGTTTGTAATAACAATATTTCATCTTTGAATGTTGGATCGAATGGTGGATTGATCGAATTATGGGCAGATGGAAATAGTTTGTCAAGTTTGAATGTATCAAGCAACCATAATCTTCAGATTTTAAGTATTTTAAATACAAATATTAAATCAATCAATATTGCAAGTAATCCGGAATTGTTCTTATTTAGTTGTGATTCTGGAGTGGAAGTAACGGATAAGAATGGAGTATATACACAGAGTCTTCCAAAGCCTGTGTCAAGTCTTTCACTTCCGAGTGGAAAAGTAAGTAACAATACAACTGCATATACGAACTTAAATCCAAATGAAAAATATATGTATTATGCATTCAAAAAAGGTACAACTTACGGAAATGGAATTAATGCCAATAATTTAGTTTATGCTGAATTGGTTACAGCAGATAAATCTGGAAAAGCAACTGTAAACTATGCAGCCGGAAGCAACGGCGAAGTTGTGAAAATGGTTGGAGAAACACTGTCATTGGCAGATGCAACTGTAAAAGCAGATGTAGTCAGTGGAGATGTAAATACGGTAGTTACATATGATGGTGTGACATTAGAGAAAAATACAGATTACCAAGTAACTGACGATGGAGAGGGAAATGTAACTGTAACCGGTATGGGTGAATTCTCAGGAGAGAATAAAGCGACATATAAGATTTCTAGTGCAGGAAACCAATCAACATCGGACAAGACAACGGAAACAACAAGTCCGATTGTTACAAAGGAACCAACAACTACAAAGGAACCTGTTACTTCACAAGAGCCTGCAACTACACAAGAGCCTGCAACTACACAGGAAGATACAAATGATGTTGCTACTACAACAAAATCTCTCGTAAAAAAGATTGTTCTTAAGTTAAGCAAGAAGACAGTTAAGGCTGGAAAGAGCATTAAGATTACAGCTAAAGTTTCAACAACCGGAGAAGGAGCAAACAAGAAGTTAAAGTGGACTAGTTCAAATAAGAAGTATGCAACTGTTTCATCTTCTGGTGTGGTTAAGACAAAGAAAGCTGGAAAAGGAAAGAAAGTAAAAATTACTGCGAAAGCAGTGGATGGTTCTGGAAAGAAAGCTTCTGTGACCATTAAAATTAAATAATTCGTGTAATAGAATTGGATAATCAAATTTCTTGACTATCCGTAGAATTACAGTAACAAAAATCAAGTGGTAAAATTGTTTTATCACTTGATTTTTTGAATCTTTAGAATACATGAGAAAAAGAGTAATAAAACAACAAGGAGACAACAGGTGTTGTCTCCTTGTGAAATTAAGATATAGGTTTATGTCATGAATAGAGGCTTACTTATATTCACTATACTGGTAATATGCACCTGCACATGTAATTTCATATCTATCTGCATTTTCTGGAATGACAAGGAAATCTACGTGCTTCTTATAATTTTCACTTTTTTTCAATTGTGTAATATCCCAATAACGAACATAAATCAGTTTGTTATTTTTGTCATAAAACAATGTAGCTACATTAAGCTCGATTTTATCGCCTAAGATATCTGAGAAGTCACCGGTATATTTAGCATCAAAGGAACTATTACCTGGAGTAAGTTTGATGTCGGTTGTGCAATCTTTCAAGTGAACAGAATCAAAATTTTCAATATTAATATTGTAGATATGATAACGTGATATATTTATACGGTTTAAGCTTAAGAAGCATGAAGCATAGCCTGTACGTCCTTGGGAAACTAATAAAACGCTAACAACCTCTGAGCTTGAAATTGGGTTTCCTTTGGAATCTAAGGCTGCCACATCAAATCTGAAGTGTACGTTTTGAGAAGATTGATTTTTATATTTCACGCATAACATGTCATCTAAGGAAATAAATGTAAAATCAATGTCAGATATTGTAGTTTCTTTTGTACTGCCTGAATTCACATCTAAATTAGATAAAGAAGTATCCTCTTCAGCAATGAGATATTCTGAATTTTTATCGTTTGTTTTCAATTCCTTTGCCGGACGAGATGGAGTGGTTGGGTTTAAATCATCAGTGTTTACTATAAAACGACAAGTTAATTTCTTCTTTCCAATTTTAGCTGTAATTGTTGCTTTACCAACGTTCAATGCATTTGCTGTTATTTTTTTCTTACCTTTTGGTGTGATAGAAATAACTTTTTTATTGCTGGTTTTCCAAACGATTTTTTTGTTTGTGCCGGTAACTTTTAATGTTTTCGTTGAACCTACTCGTAATGTTACTTTTTTTGCACTTAGCTTCATTGTCGCAGCATCAGCCGTTTGAGTGTTTAGTATAGATGCAGAAGTTGAAGAGACAACTGTCACGGCCACTGCCATAATTGCTGTTAAGATTCTTTTTTTCATTTTTTATCCGCCTTTCATTCGTTTTTGTGAAATGTGATTATAGTGTATTTTGGCTATAATCTTATTTATATAGTACATACAATATCATACACTTTAAATTTGAAAAAATCAAATTTTTCTTTACATAAAATGAATAAAATTTCTTTGGTTTACAATTTCGAATGAGTATTTGGTAAGTGCTTTGGGATGAAAATCTTATATAAAGAAAAAAGTACTGCAAGAAAAAAGTAAGAAAGTATATGAAATTGAAATATCATCTGAATAAAATCTATGATATAATTTAATCAATTTGAGTTACAATAGTTGTGTGGAGTTTGATATTTGAGAGATGTTGAAAGGGGAGAGTTTGCTTGTGTTAAAAACATAAGACAATAAAAATGCTTCGGATATCAGATTAATACAAGGAGGATTTGTATGAAAATAAAAAAAATAGGAGTCGGAATTTTGTGTACCGGTGTGGGGATTTGTCTTTTGGCAAATTTGGGACTTAGCGTTTACCAGATGCATGCAAGTGAGTTTAGAGAAGAAAAAATAATTGATTATGTTGACATGGAAATAGCCAGACAAACAGAGGAAAACAAAAAAGAAAATACCTATCTGGAAGATGGGTATGTAGTTGGTGAAAGCTATGAAATTCGAAGTACGACGGTAATTTCAGATGCTTACTTAAGTGGGGATGAACATCTTTTAAATGATGAAGAAAAGGAAACTTTAAAGATAGCTTCTGAAATTTTAGAAGAGCAGACAAAGGGATGTAAGAATAATTATGAGAAAGAACTAAAAATATATGAATGGATGTTTGCAAATATTGGGCAGGACGGTAGCAATTCGGTAGCATTACCGACGGAGATTGCAAACGATTATACGCCCTATGGAGTGTTGAAGGGAAGACAGGCTGTTTGTGTTGGTTACGCTACAACATTTCGTCTGTTTATGAATATGCTTGGAATGGAGTGTCATATTGTTCATAATGACTATCATTCATGGGATTTAGTGCAATTGGATGATGGTGAGTGGTATCATGTGGATGTTTATAATGATGTAAGCGACGGTTGCATGCATAACTGTTTTAATATGAGTGATGGTAATGCAAAACTAACCTCACATGAGTGGGATGGCTCGGCACTTCCGGAAGCTAAGGGAACTACTTATACATATCCTGCGCAAAATGTGGAGGAATTGGACGATATTTATCAAATTCCGAAAAATGTAGCCAAGGCATTGAAAAAGAAGAAGGATGGTTTATTTTATCATTTCCGTGCACCGGTGTCTGATGAGACGATCAACGAAGTGAATATGATGGTAGAAAATATGTATGGTGTCATTCAGGAAGTATCCGATTATAAAACTACCATGGCATCTTCCTGGTGGGAAGACGGTGAGGATGGCTATATTTTGGCTATATATTTGAACCGAAGTATTGATATGCAGGATAATAATCAAAATAAAGTTGATAAAAAGAAACAAAAACAAATTAAAAAAGCAATTGAAAAAGCTTTTGATGTTGAAATTGAATTAAATGCTTATGAAGATGAAAATGAGTATTAGGATTTTAGATATATTATTAGTACAGAAAGGTGATAAGAATATGAGAAAAACAGTAAAGAAAGTAGTAATGATGGGATTAGTTGCAGGTTTAATGTGCGTAAGTTTAGCAGGATGTGGAAAAAAAGAAAAAAAAGTTGAGCCGATTGTGGATATGCAGGCATTTGAACAAAGTATGTTAGATGCAGATACAACGTTACCTGAAATGAAAAAGGTAAGTGGTTTGGATGAAAATGCAGAATTAAATTTTACAGCTCTTTCAGATTTTGAATATGAGAAAGTGGAAGATTATTTCTATTGCTATGCACAGGATGGAGATGTGCAGGAAATTGCGGTTATTGCATTGAAAGATGAGAAGGATGCTGCGGCAGCTTTGAAATCATTGCATAATCACGTAGATAACCGTGTAGGAACTTTGCAGGAGTATTCACCCGAAAAAGTGGATATGGCTAAAAATGCAGTAATCACCAGTGAAGGAAGATATGTAACTATGATTATCTGTGAAAAAACAGGTCTTGTGCAAAATGCTTTTAAAGACTTTTTAACAGAAGAGTAAGAGGTATCTAAAACACAGCTTCCCTTGCCTTAATAATATGTTTTCTTGTATAAAAAGACTCCGAGAGAACATTAAATATAGGCGGGGGGAGCCTTTTGTAAGAGGAAATAGTAATGGTATTTAGTAGTATTGTATTTTTATGTATTTTTTTCCCTATTGTTTTTGCAGGGTATTTTATTTGTCCAAAGAAGTTTCGAAATCTTTTGCTGATGCTGGCAAGTTTGGTGTTTTACGCCTATGGAGAACCAATTTATATTTTTATTATGTTGTTTTCTACAGTGTTTGACTATTGTAATGGACGGGCAATCACGTATTTTAAAGCGAAAGAAAAAATGTCAGCAGCCAAGGCAGTGCTAGTGTTATCCATGGTTGGAAATCTTGGTATTTTGGGATTTTTTAAGTATACGGATTTTGCCATTGGTACCATTAATGCCATTACGGATGCAGGAATTTCCACTCTTGGACTTGCCCTTCCGATTGGTATTTCATTTTATACTTTTCAGACAATGTCTTACACTATTGATGTGTACCGCGGAAAGGCAAATGCACAGAAGAATTTCATTGATTTTGCCATGTATGTGTGTCTGTTCCCACAGCTTATTGCCGGACCGATTGTAACATACACCCAGGTGGAAAAGGATGTGCACAGACGTAAGGAAAGCATTGAATTGGTGGAAAAAGGACTTGTTCGTTTTTCTATCGGACTTGCTAAAAAAGTGTTGTTTGCCAATCAGATTGGTGCAGTTTACGCAAAAGTCAGCGGACTTACCGGGGATGACAGGACTATGGCAATTGCCTGGTTAGGAGCCATTGCCTACACTTTCCAGATTTATTTTGATTTTTCCGGTTATTCAGATATGGCAATCGGACTTGGTACGATTTTTGGATTTCATTTTCCGGAAAACTTTAATTATCCATACCAGTCAAAGAGTATTACGGAATTTTGGCGAAGATGGCACATGACGTTAGGTGGATGGTTCCGGGAGTATGTATATATTCCTTTAGGTGGAAACCGTTGCGGATTTTTAAAACAGACCGTAAACATGCTGATTGTATGGGCTCTTACCGGACTTTGGCACGGGGCAAACTGGAATTTTGTCATTTGGGGACTTTACTATTTTATCTTTTTGTTTTTGGAAAAGTGTATATGGAAAGCCCTTTCTAAGAAACGTGCGTTGGATAAGACGCCAAGTATCAGTCATATTTACACCTTGTTTGTAGTAATTGTGGGCTGGGTGATTTTTTCATGCGAGTCTATGAGCGACCTTGGAAATTATTTGCAGTCTATGGTGTGCATAGGTGTGGCAGCAGGAAATAAACTTGCTATGTATGAATGGTTAAATTACGGACCACTTCTTATAGTTTTGTGCGTTGCAGCAACATCCATTCCGAAAAAATTGGTGGAAAAGTTCCTTCCAGAGAAGGCAAAGATGCTTGTTACACCAGTATTTTCTTTTGGGTTGTTATTTTTATGTATGGCGTATTTAATCAGTGGAAGTTACAATCCGTTTTTGTATTTTAGATTTTAAAGTGTTTTCCGTAGCTAAAGCAGAATGCATACTTGCATACGAATACAGACAGTTGTGTTAGCTGCGGACTTTAAAGTGGTTTTTTAGGAGATAATTTATGAGTGAGAAAAAAATGCTTTCAAAAGCGATAAAAACCGGATATATAGTGTTGTTTGTAGGGGTACTTGGGGCAGGTGGAGCGCGCATTACCTTTGGCGCTCAAAAAACATTCTCGGAAAATGAGAACAGAGTTTTGACCAAAATGCCAAAAGCAACCTGGACAGACATTAAAAAAGGTGAATTTCAAAAGAAGTTAGAAAATGCAACCTGTGACCAGTTTCCTATGAGGGATCGTTGGTTAGAAGTGGCTACCTGTGCAGACAAGGCAATGGGACAAAGCTGCATCAATGGCGTGTATCTTGGAAAACAGGGATATTTGCTGGAACAGGTGTTAGATAGCGATTTGTCTCAAAAGACTTACAAAAATAATTTGCAGATGATAAAAATGATGGCAGAAGATATAAATGTCGATTATCAGGTGATGATGATACCATCACCGGCAACTGTGATGAAGTGCATGCTTCCAAACAATGCAGTGATGTATGATGCAGAAAGTATGGAACAGACGGGGAAAGATTTGTTTAAAGAGCATTGGCTGGATGTTACATCACCTTTACAACAAAAAGCAAAAGACACCCAGGTGTATTTTAAAACGGACCATCATTGGAACTTGTATGGTGCATATGAGGGCTATACAACATTTGCAAAGGCAAATGAGATAGAGACAAAATCCATGACTTCCTTTGATGTAAGAATTGCATCCGAGGATTTTCTTGGAACCATGTATTCCAAAGTGTTGACGGCAAATCCTTCCAAAGATAAATTGTGTCTTATCGAAAATCTGCCTGAAAACCTTTCTGTAAAGCGTGATGGCAAGGATTGTGAATTGTACGATTTGGAAAAACTTCAGAAAAAAGATAAGTATGCCGTATATTTTGGCGGAAATTATGGATTGGTGGAGATGGACAATCCGGATGGGGCAAAGGATGAAACTTTGATTGTTATAAAAGACTCCTTTGCAAACAGTATGGTGCCATTTTTGCTAAACGATTATAAACGGGTAGTGATGATTGATCTTCGTTATTACACATCTTCAGTAAAGGAATTTATTAAATCCCAGAACCATCCGTCAGTACTTGTGCTATATGAAATGAGCAATTTTGCAAAAGATGACCATATGTATAAGTTGCTTCGGTAAACATCTATTTGTAATTCCTTTGAAAAATGAAAATATAAATGGTAGTCAAAGTACCTCAGAAGTAATATTTACTTTTGGGGTATTTTTGTTTTAAAAACGTCTATCGTATTCTGGATTTTGTATTACATCTAGTTGCAAATAGAAAGAAAGTCATGTAAAATATTGTAGAAAAATAAAAAATGCGAAACTGTGAAGTGAGTATGCATTATTCGTAAAAACAGTTTCCTGATAAATGAATTAAAAAAAAGAATGAAAGGAACGTGATTATTATAACGAAATATAGCCAAATGATGGGACTTCTATTGTTTCTTACTATAGTAAGTGTTGTCATTGCAGTTATTTTAACTCTTATTATAATTAAGATTCTGACGAATAAAAAGAGAAAGAGAATGGGGGCGGTCTATAATTTATTGAAGAATGACGCTTTGAATTTTGCAGTGCAGCACCCAAAACAGGAAAAATATCGTATGGATCAAAAACTTATTATAGAGTTTATTTCAAAGAAAATTAATTTAGATGCTGTCTTTAATGTAGAACATGAAATAGTGATAGGGCGTGGCAAAGATTGTAATCTTAGTATTAAACATCCAGGTATTTCAGATGTTCATTGTATAATCACAAAACGACAGAATGATATTTTAATTATGGACAGACATTCGTCTAATGGAACGATTATAAAAAGAGGATCTAAAAGGATGCAATTACCTCCAGAAGGAACGTTTCAGCTTCGAAAAAACGATAAGATCATAATTTCTGGAATTGCAATAACAGTAAATATGTTTTATTTAGACAAAAGATTTTTAAGCAAATAAAAATGAAAGTTGAGAGAAAAAATGGTAGTTAGTTTAATGGTGTATTCAGGAAATACATATGAAGAATACTTGTTGCCTGCAGTTGATAATTCGGATTATTATATTGTTCTCAAAAAGGAACAATTCGGCTTTTCGGAAAATTATGAACTGCAGTTGGAAGTTGTGGATGGAAAATGGAAGTTTATAAAAAATGGACAGTATATTGTATCTTCTCAAAATGGTAAAACTTTTGGTATGCCATTGGAGCATGGTGATATTTTCGGATGCAAAACACGCGGGGATGAAGGATTGACGATTATTGTCATTATGGAGGAGACACATTTACAGGTTTATCAGAAATACTGGTTGAGTTATGTCAGAGAAATAACCATCGGAAATGAACCACAAAATACAATTCAATACAACTTTTATGGATTAGTTTCCAGAAAGCATGCAAGAATTGTCAGTGAAAATGATGGAACACATTGGATTGAGGAATGTGGTAGAAACGGATTTTATATAAACGGTGTTCGTGTGCAGGGAAAAGCGAAACTGAAATTTGGTGATAATATTACAATTACAGGAATGCGAATCTTATACCTTGGCAACGTAATTGGAATTACTGCAGTATTGCCGTTTAATATAAAGGCGGATTGCCTGCAACGTTACACTGTGCCTAAGGATGAAAAAGTAACTCCGGGTAAGAGATTGAAAAAGAAGAAAAATTATTTTCATAGATCTCCAAGAACCCTTCCGGTATTGTTTGATCAGGAAATTAGCATAGAAAATCCTCCGGCAAAGCATGCCACAAAGAAGAAACCGTTATTGATGACGATTGGACCATCTTTCACAATGGCAATTCCTATGATGATGGGAAGTATGTTGATGATTTTTGGAAATGGAAGTGGAAGGCGGGGAATTACTTCCATGACCGGAATGGTTACAGCCATATGTTCGGCGATTGTGGGTGTTACCTGGGCTGTAGTGAATTTGAAATATTCAAAAGAAGAGGAGAAAAAGGAAGAAGAAGGACGCTTTGGAGTATACAGTAGGTATTTAATTGAAATTTCAGATGAAATCAAAGAGAAATATATTGCAAATGGAAAAGTATTGAACGAAAGCTATCCATCTGCGGATGTTTGTACTGAATATGGAAGAAACAGTCAACAGTTATGGAATAGAAATGATACGCAGGAAGATTTTTTGTTTACCAGATTAGGAATTGGTGACGTAGAGTTTCAGGCACCGATAAAAATTCCGAAGAAAGCTGTAAATCTTTCAGAGGATGAGTTGAGTTCAAAACCTAAATTATTAAAAGAACTGTATAAAGTTCTTCATGATGTTCCAATTGGAATGAATTTCCGAAAGGAACGTATTGTAGGGTTGGTAGGCGGACAGGCAAAAAAAGGTGCTTATGAATTGGCAAGAATCATAATTACCCAATTGGCTGCTACCGCATGCTATACGGATGTGAAAATCGTTGTTGCATATCAGGAACAAAGCTATGCAGAACGTAAACAGTGGTCATTTGCCAAATGGTTACCGCATCTATGGTCAGATGAACGAAAAAATCGTTTTTTTGCAACGAATAAATCGGAAGCAAGTGATGTGTTTTACGAAGTTGCAAATATCATCCGAATGAGAGAAGAAAAAAAGTCTCAATTCACTGATCAGAATAAACCTGTGAAACCACAGATTATGATGTTTATCAGTGATGTGGAATTGCTGGAAGGGGAATTAATCTCAAAATATGTTTTAGATCCAAAAGAGGAATATGGAATTACAACATTTTTCCTTGCGGAGAAAATGGAAGATTTACCAAACCAATGTGAAACAATTATTGAAAAAGATGAAATGTTTTCTGGAATTTTTGAAGTTGAAAAGAATAAGAAAACAGAAATTAATTTCGATATGATCAATGATGACAAATTAGAAGCGTTCTCAAGGCGGTTGGCAGATATTGAAGTAAAAGTTGCTGATTCTGGCGGAGAGATACCAAATTCCCTTGATTTCTTTGAAATGCATGGAGTTGGTTCTTTGCGTGAATTTAATGTTTTGGATCGATGGAAAAAGAATCGTACCTATGAAAGTATGAAGGCTCTGATTGGTAAAAAATCTGCTACAGCAGACTGTTATCTTGATATTCACGAAAAATATCATGGACCTCATGGGTTGATTGCCGGAACTACAGGATCAGGAAAGAGTGAAACGTTACAGACATATATGTTGTCATTGGCAATTAATTTTAGTCCATACGATGTTGGATTTTTCATTATCGACTTTAAGGGTGGTGGAATGGCAAATCTGTTTACCGGATTACCACATACCATTGGACAGATTTCCAACTTATCAGGAAACCAGGTTCGCAGAGCCATGGTATCTATTAAGAGTGAAAATAAAAGAAGACAAAGAATTTTCAATGAACATGGTGTAAATAACATTAATCTTTACACGAGATTAGTAAAGAATAATGAGGCAAGCATTCCAATCCCTCATTTGTTCATTATTATCGACGAGTTTGCCGAATTGAAGCGAGAAGAACCTGAATTTATGAAGGAATTGATTTCCGTTGCACAGGTAGGACGAAGCCTTGGTGTGCATTTGATTTTGGCGACTCAGAAACCAAGTGGTACTGTAGATGATAATATTTGGAGTAATACAAAGTTCAGACTTTGTTTGCGAGTTGCAGACAAGGCAGACAGTAACGATATGTTGCATAAACCGGATGCGGCGTTTATCACACAGGCAGGTAGATGTTATTTACAGGTTGGTAATGACGAAAT
>CADBNB010000014.1 GCA_902795895.1 uncultured Lachnospiraceae bacterium
GTCAACTTCTACCAACTGTCCTGTTGGTAGTACCCCAAGGCATTTGTAAATCTTACCAAGCATTCTGGCAACGGTTGTCTTTCCTGTTCCCGGGTTGCCGGAAAATACCATATGTTTGGAAGGGGTGGAGTTGTTAAAACCACGTTCTGCACGAAGTTTTTGAACTCTTACAAGATTAACCAGACGGTTGATTTCTTCTTTTACCTGATGAAGTCCCACCAATTGATTTAATTCTTCTAATATTTCATCTACACTTTCTTCATCCGTTATATCGATGGAAGGTGCGACTGGTGCTTCTGCAATTTTGTAGAATTTTTCTGAAGTAGTCTTCCAAACTCCATATTCTTTCAAGAAATTTTCCATGTTAGAAACATAGTCTGTCAAATGCTTGACGCATATATCATCCACTTGACCTGTTCCGTGGCATGAAATCAGAGTTTGTCCAAATTGACGATATGTATCTACTAAATATTGTGCTTTTTGGTTCTGGTATGGATCATTTGTCAAAGTTTTTTTTGCATCTGCCAAAACGAAATGTTTCAGTATCTGAGGAATGGTTTTTGAAAAACTATCGTTTAATCCCTCGTTTGTTTTAAAGTTTTTTAATGCATCCGGTGTCATGTTGAAATTAAGGTGTTCCTGTATGCAATTTAATTCGGCTTCGTCGATTACACCATCCAGTTCAGTTAAAAAACCTGCAAATTTTAAAAATTCGATACGAAGCATATCTTTTAGTGAAATTTTAGAGCCTGCACTCCCTTTGCTTTGCTCTAACAGCTGGCATATTTCGTAGCAGCTGTCAATCATGTTTTTTGTAGTTAATTCTTTCATTTTTTCTCCTTGCTTAATCGTTTCCTGAAATTTATGTGTTGGATGTTAAATCCATCCACCGTCAAGACTGATAATCTGTCCTGTCAGATATAAGTTTTTGTGGGTGATGGCGTAAACCAAATCAGCCACTTCTTCAGCGGAACCTAATCTTCCAGCTGGAATTTCT
Organism: uncultured Lachnospiraceae bacterium; assembly: GCA_902795895.1. Lineage (GTDB taxonomy): Bacteria > Bacillota > Clostridia > Lachnospirales > Lachnospiraceae > CAG-411. The sequence continues at coordinate 998 of CADBNB010000014.1, forward strand.
TCTACTAAAGACATAAGCTCCTCGTCGGTTAAAAATTGATTCATTTCTGTATCAATGGCACCACAGGCAATGGCGTTGACCTGAATATTACTTGGTGCAAGTTCCTTTGCAAGGGCTTTGGTAAATGCATTGATACCACCTTTTGTGGTGGAATATGCTACTTCACAGGAAGCACCTACATTGCCCCAGACAGATGAAATGTTGATGATTTTCCCCTTTTTCTGATTAACCATATCCGGTACAGCCAGTTTGCAACAGTTAAATACCGAAGTAAGGTTATTGGAAATGATATGGTCCCATTTTTCCGGTGTCATATCAGTAAGGAGACCAATGTGGGAAATTCCTGCGTTGTTTACGAGTACATCCACAGAGCCAAACATTTTTTTTGTTTCGGAAAACATATGCTCAGCAACAGAAAAATCTCCAATATCTCCAACAAATGAAATACAAGGAACCTGATAACTTTCGATTTCCTTTTTTACGTTTTCTAAAAGCTGCTCATTTTTTAAACAATTAATCACTATATTGTATCCCTTTTTTGCATATTTTACTGCAATTGCTTTTCCGATTCCTCTTGATGAACCGGTAATTAACGCTGTTTTTCGATTCATAAGATCTACCCCCTGACTATGATGAAATGTCTTTTTCTTCAATCCTATTATACCACTTGCATAAAAAAATGTAACGTAAGAATTGTGGGAATTTTAATGTTTAACAGTAGGAGTATGGTTACAGCAAATGTAAATCCATTGCGAAAGACTGTGAGCACTTCTCAATTTTGTAGGTGAAAGAAGAATAGACAGTTGCGCTTGCGACAGAAAAGGGTATCTGTTATACTAATATGGTTCGTTTTGAATTATTTAGAGTATTTTATGTGGATTATAATATAAATAAAAAATGAATTGAAGGAGTGTGACTGCATCGTGAAAAAGAAGTCGGTAGGGGATGTTTTTATGAGAAAATTTATATCCTCCCTTATTTTCGTGAGCATTTTTGTGTTGTTGGCATTTGGAAGTTACAAATTATCATTCCATTATTATATGAATTATGGAAATCTTGAAGCAACAGAGAGTTTGACAAAGTATTTTCAGGATTTAAATGCAGATGGATTAGCGGAGAATGTTTCGAAAAATTTGATATTAGGTGTGGATGCGGAAAGTGGGAAAGTAAACCGAATCGTAATTGAGATTGTGAATAAAGATGCGAAAAGTATAAATTACATTACGGTGCCAAGTAATATGGAGTATACCATGTCTTATGAACTGTATAAAAAATTGGCAACTGTAAATAACGAAATTCCTCAGATTATTCGACTGAATCAGGTGCATAAATATTTTAAAGCGGAAAATTTATGTCAGTGTATCCAATTATTGTTGGAGGATGCACTGGATATCAAGATGAGTTATTATACGAAGATTAATATGGAAGTATACAAAGAAATGTTTGCCATGGATAAGACTAACGGTATACAAAAATGGACAACAAGCTATGAAAATGAAATGGTAGCATTAAAAAGCAAAGAAGAATATGAAGAGTTTTTTGATAAGTATTATGATAAAGTGAGCACAAATCTGGCACGAAAAGATAAAGATTTGTATATTGATACGTATTTGGAATGCGTTCCGGAGATGGTATTTTATTCAATTGTATGTGGAGAAAAAATGGATTCGTCTTTTGTTGTTGCCGTTGAAGAAACAAATTCCATGTTGAATAAGATAATCAATAGTCAGGGAGGCGAGAATTCACAGTATGTTGACGATGGAAAGGGAACGTCATCGGTAGGAATGAATATTGTTGTCTTAAATAGTACAAAAATCAACGGGCTAGCATCGGCTTATCAGGATAAATTAGAAAGTGAAGGCTTTAATATTACACGAATTGGAAATTATGGAGGAAAGGTATTGCAGCAGACAAAGATTGTGGTATCTGAAGAAAGTTGTGGCCAGGATTTATTGAATTATTTTAATGACGCCTGTGTGGAAGTTGGTAATTTGGAACAAGGTGTAGATATTTGTATTATCTTGGGGGAAAATGATGGCGATATAAATGGCTGATGTTGATAGAAAGAATAAGTTTACAATAACGAAACAGAGATTTAAAGGTTTTGTAACTGTAACATTTGTTTCGTATGTTAAAATGTTTGATAGGGGAAACTATATCTTTGATAATCCGCAATAGATGTGAGCTTTCATTAACAGAGAATTGGGGTGATGTACATGGGGGACAATGTAAGGATTTTAAATTACAATGTACATTTGATGCATAGAGAGGAATATGACAAGTTAATAGAGCAATATTTTTCAGAGGAAAAGAGAGTATCAATGTTGTTTTTATCTGTTAAGATGCTTGAATATGCTATGAAAAATGAAGAATATTTTAGTATGATAGGCGATTTTGAATATTTATTTCCTGGAGAAAAAAACATTTTGGAATTAAAAGATTATGGAGATGAACAAGAACAGGAGTATATATCCGGTTCAGGATGTCTAAATGATTTGCTTGAATACATGGAAAAACATAGACTTTCCTTATACCTGATAGGTGATCAGTATGATAAATGTATGAATTTTCTGGCATATTGTAAAGTGAATTACAGTGAGTTAAATATTGTAGGTAGCTATGTTATAGACGAAAAAATAGAAGATGCACAATTACAAAATGATATGAATTCTTTGTGTCCAGATGCAGTTATTACTGCGATAGAGCCAGGAAAACAGGAAGACTGGCTTTTGAATAATTTGCAAAAAATCAATAGTCAATTGTTTATAGGTGCAAATGTATTAGTTGAAAATGTGATACAGGAGTTTGAAGAAGAAACAAGAGAAAAAAAACGTTCCAAGTTGTATAATCTCTATTTGATTTTTAAGGAAATGTTTTCAGAACGGTTGCAGATGAAAAACTTTCACATGGATTATGATAATTACATGAAAGAGTTGCAAGTAAAGGAACGTGAACAAAATGATGTGTAGAAGTTGAAAGAGGCAGTGTTTGGACTGTCTCTTTTTGTTTTGCAAGCAAAACTCTTTGTTCTATAGGTAAAAGTGGGTTTACTTTAAAATCAGCTGTTAGCACAATGTATGAAGGTGAATATTTCTTGATGGATAATTTTTTGTGAAAACTATCTATATGGATTAAATAAAAATGAAAAAAATAGTTAATGAACTAAATAGAAATGACACAGAAAATTATGCAAAATGAATAAAATATGCAAAGAAAAGGAAAATAATGGAAACGAGAAACGCGGAATGTTTGGATGTATGTGCAAAGTGCACAAAAGAGGTAAAAATTATTTGTTTAATTAAAATATGGTTAAACATATTAAATTAGTGTATCATAGTTAAGTACGTTAAGTAACATGGATAATTAGGAGGACATGAGAATGGCAAGTTTATCATTAAAAAACATCAACAAAGTCTATGATAATGGATTTGTTGCAGTTAAAAACTTCAACTTGGAAATTGAGGATAAGGAATTTATTATCTTCGTAGGACCATCAGGATGCGGAAAATCAACAACACTTCGTATGATTGCAGGTCTTGAAGATATTTCTTCGGGAGAATTATGGATCGGGGATAAGTTAGTTAACGACGTGGAACCAAAGGATAGAGATATTGCGATGGTATTCCAGAACTACGCATTATACCCACATATGTCAATCTATGATAATATCGCTTTTGGTTTGAAATTAAGAAATGTACCAAAGGCTGAAATTGATAAATTAGTTCATGATGCCGCAAAGAGCCTTGATATTGAGCATTTGTTAGACCGTAAGCCAAAGGCTTTATCAGGTGGACAGAGACAGCGTGTTGCCATGGGACGTGCTATCGTTCGTAATCCAAAGGTATTCCTTATGGATGAGCCTTTATCAAACTTGGATGCTAAGCTTCGTGTACAGATGCGTATTGAAATTTCAAAATTACATCAGAAATTAGGAACAACTATCATTTACGTAACTCATGACCAGACAGAGGCTTTGACATTGGGAACAAGAATCGTAGTTATGAGAGATGGTATTGTTCAGCAGGTGGATTCACCAATCGATTTGTATCAGAAACCAAAGAACTTATTCGTAGCTGGATTTATTGGTTCACCTCAGATGAACTTTATCGATGCTGTTGTTGAAAGCAACGGATCAGATGTTACATTGAAGTTTGGTAACAACTCTATCAAAGTTCCTGAAGCTAAGGCTAAGGCATTGATTGCAAATGGATATGAAGGTCAGACAATCGTTCTTGGTATTCGTCCAGAGGATATTAAGGATGAGGAAGTATTCATCAATACTTCACCAGACAGTGTTGTAGATGCAACAATCAAAGTATACGAAATGCTTGGTGCTGAAGTATTCTTATACTTCACTCTTGATAAGTTTGATATGTGTGTTCGTGTTAACCCACGTACAACTGCAAGACCTGGAGATACAATCAAGCTTGCATTTGATTTAAGTAAGATTCATTTATTTGATAAGAAGACAGAAGAAGTAATCGCTAACTAATGTGAGCTTCAGTTTCTTTATGGAAGAATGATAATATAATATGATATTTTTGACAGGACATATAGGTTTTGACTTGTATGTCCTGTTTTTGTATATATTTACAAAAAGTAAAAAAATGGGGAAATATTTAACGGCGAATAAACTTGATAAATGGCATTTTTTAAATAAACGCGACTTCATGAAAAGTAAAAATTACTATATTATTTCAAATTGTCGTAAAATTATCTAAGTTATTTTGAAGAATCTTGTCACACTTGACTAGGAAGAATACATGTTTTGCATGAATTAACAAAAAAATAAAAAATATTCATAGGATTTTTATTTACTTTTGACGAAAAAAGTGTTAGAATGAAAAAGATAAGATTACTGTTTTGGGGAAAGTTGTGAAACAGTGATAAGATAAGTCCTTTGATAGGAAAAATAATGGAGGAGTGATTGTATGATATCAAACCAGATACTTCAGAGTACCATTGAAGGTTTAAAAGGAATCACGCGTATAGATATTTGTATTATGGATACAGAAGGAAAACCTTTAGCATCTACTTTTAATGATGCTGAGGAATATGAAGAAGCAGTTTTGACTTTTGTTGATTCGCCTGCAGATAGCCAGGTGTTACAAGGATATCAGTTTTTTAAAGTATTTGATGAGAATCAATTGGAATATGTAATATTAGTAAAAGGTGACAGTGATGATGTTTATATGATTGGAAAGATTGCATCTTTCCAGATACAGAATTTACTGGTAGCTTATAAAGAACGTTACGATAAGGATAATTTTATCAAGAATTTATTGCTTGATAACTTATTGTTAGTTGATATTTATAACCGTGCAAAGAAATTACATATCGAGACAGATGTCAGACGTGTTGTATTTCTTATTGAGACAAAGACGGAAAAAGACAGTAATGCACTTGAAACCGTAAGAGGATTATTTACAGGAAAATCACAGGATTTTATTACTGCTGTTGATGAAAAGAATATTATTCTTGTAAAAGAAGTGAGAGAAAACGAGAGTTACGAGGATATGGATAAGACAGCGAAGATGATTCTTGATATGTTAAATACCGAAGCGATGGAGAAAGTTCAGATTGCTTACGGTACTGTGGTAAATGAAATCAAGGATGTATCTAGATCATACAAAGAAGCTAAGATGGCTTTAGATGTTGGAAAGATTTTCTATGCAGAAAGAGATATTGTTGCATATGGTAATTTAGGAATTGGTCGTTTGATTTACCAGTTACCGATGCCGCTTTGCAAAATGTTTATCAAAGAAATTTTTGATTCAAAATCACCGGATGATTTTGATGAAGAAACATTGGCAACCATCAACAAGTTCTTTGAAAATAGTTTAAATGTGTCAGAGACTTCAAGACAGTTATATATTCATCGAAATACCTTAGTTTATCGTTTGGATAAACTTCAAAAGAGCACAAATTTAGATTTGAGAGTGTTTGAGGATGCCATTACATTTAAGATTGCATTGATGGTAGTGAAGTATATGAAATATATGGAAACATTAGAGTATTAAAATATGAAACCGTCATCAAGAAATTGATGGCGGTTTTTAAAATTGGAGGAAGCGTATCGTGGAAGAAAAAAGTGCAAAGATTGTTTCGCTAAGTAACGTAAGTGTTACATATCCAACAGGAAGTAAAGCGTTGAAAAATTTTAGTATTGATATTTACAAGGGAGAATTTGTATTTGTGGTTGGTGCCAGTGGCTCCGGTAAGTCAACATTTATAAAACTGTTACTTAGAGAGGTAGAACCTAGTAGTGGAAAAGTAGTGGTAAATGGAAAGAATATCACTAATTTGAAACATAAAGATGTTGCTACCCACAGAAGACGTATTGGTGTAGTTTTTCAGGACTTTCGATTGTTGAAAGATAGAAACGTATTTGAAAATGTGGCATTTGCGCAGAGAGTTATTTCTATGCCGCATCGTCTGATTGGAAGAAATGTTAGTAAAGTGTTAGCATTAGTTGGATTGGAAGAAAAGAAGAAAGCATTTCCGAAAGAATTATCCGGTGGTGAACAGCAAAGAGTAGCATTGGCAAGAGCTATTGTAAATCAAGTACCATTATTGATTGCAGACGAGCCTACAGGAAATTTGGATCCTAAAACATCTATGGAAATCATGCAGTTATTAGAAAATATCAATCGTCAGGGAACTACGGTTATAGTTGTAACTCATGATAGAGAAATTGTTGATATGATGCAAAAACGTGTTGTTACAATAAAAGATGGTGAGATGTTTAGTGATGTTGAACAGGGACAGTATACAGAAAGTTTAGCAGCTTCAGAAACCAGATTTAATATGGAATAGAATAATTCTGTAACAGGTGTGTTTTGAAGTGAATAAAAAACACACCTGGCATCTGACTCTTGTACATGGTACGAGGGAATCTTGAATTTGAATTTGTGAAGGAGATTATCGGATATTATGGAAGGAATACATACATTTTTTTATAGTATTAAGCAAGGAATTATCAATTTAAAACGAAATAAGATGTTTACGATTACATCTATTTGTACCATAACAGCGTGCCTTTTTTTGTTTGGTTTATGTTATTCGTTAGTGAGTAATATTCAATACATTGTGAAAAGTATTGAGGGAAATGTTGCTATCACGGTCTTTTTTGATGAGGGAACGAAAGATAGCCAAAAAGCAGAAATTGCACTGGAATTAAAAGAAAACAAAAAGATAAAAAAAGTGGAATATATATCAGCGGAGCAGGCATGGGAAAACTTTAAAGAGGATATATTTGAGACACAGCCTGAACTTGTGGATACTTTTGAAGAGGATAATCCATTAGCTGATTCGGATTCATACCTGGTATATGTAAAAGATATGTCTGAGCAGAATTCTGTTGTGAAAACCATTGAAAAAATGGATGGAGTGCGAAAAGTAAAGAGTTCAAAAGAAGCAGTAAAAACTTTAGTTACATTTAATCGTGTCATTGGTATTGTTTCTGTTGTTTTGATCATTATTTTGCTTACAGTTTCTACATTCCTGATACAAAATACGATTATTGTTGGAATTTCTGTCCGAAGAGAAGAAATCCGTATCATGCGAATGATTGGTGCCACAGATTTTTTTGTACAGGGACCATTTGTAGTAGAAGGAATCACTATTGGATTGATTGGTGCGTTGATACCGATTTTGGTATTATTAATTACTTATAATAGAGTATTAAATTGGATTTCTTCCCAATTTGGGGTTTTAACAAACTGGATCAGCTTTTTGAGTTTACAGAGTGAATTTATGGTAATCGTGCCGGCGTGTATCGGACTTGGTGTAGGTATTGGTTTGGTTGGAAGTTTAGTTACAGTTAAGAAACATTTAAATGTGTAGGAGAGTGATTTTGTATGAAAATTCGGAGAAAAGTTGCATCTCTCTTTTTGATTATTTTGATGTTTGGCAGTGTTTTTGATATTGCCGGCAGTATTTTTGCAGGAGAATTATCAGATGCAGAACAGGAAAGACAGCGACTGGCGGAAAGACAAAATGAAATCAATGAAGAACTGGCAGAACTTCAAAATGATCAAAGTGGACTGCTAGAGTCTATTGACAAACTGGATAAAAAACTGGAAAAAGTCAGTACGCAGATGGATGAGTTAAATGCCCAGATTGATGATGTTAATCAGGAGCTTGTTGTAATTGGTGAGCAATTGCTTGAAGCAAAGAACTTAGAGGAAACTCAGTATGATATTATGAAAAAACGAATAAAATATATGTATGAGAATTCATCTTCCGGATATGTGGAGTTGCTGGCAAGTGCAAAAAATGTGAATGATTTTATTAATCGTGCAGAATATATCAATAAGATTGCATCGTATGATAAAAATATGCATGATAAATATGAGGCGGCAAAAGAAGAAGTGGAGAGAAAGCAACAGGAAGCCAATGATAAAAAAGATGAACTGCAGACTTTGAAAGATGAATTAAAAGTTGAGCAGGAAGGCTTAGAGAAAATGCAAAAACATAAGAAAAAGCGTCTCGAAAAATATGAAGAACAAATTGCAAACAATGAAGCCGCAGCAAAGGAACTTGAAAAAGAAATTGCAAAACAGGAAAAAAAGATTATGAAATTGCTTCTTGAAATGGCAGATAAGGAAGGATCAGGAGAGACAGGAACCTATATTTGGCCTTTGTCTGTGCCGGGAAGAATTTCATCTCATTTTGGTCCGAGAAAGGCACCAACTGCGGGAGCAAGTACATTTCATAAAGGTTTGGATATTGCAGCACCGGCAGGAACTTCTATTTTTGCAGTAGCAGATGGAACTGTCACAACAGCAGCTTATTCAAATTCTGCAGGAAATTATGTGATGATAAATCACGGAAATGGTGTTTATACTGCATATATGCATTGCTCAAGACTATATGTAGAAGTGGGAGATGAGGTAAAGCAGGGAGACCGAATTGCGGCTGTTGGTTCCACAGGAATATCTACCGGAGCACATTTGCATATTTCGTTTATTATAAATGGTACTTATATGAATCCGGAAAATTTTTTGCCAGAACCATAAAGAGATAGGAAGGAAAATTGTATGAAAAAACAGTATTGGAGAGGTGTTGGAATTGGCTGTGCCTGTTTACTGGCAATCCAATTGGTGATTATTGTTGCTTTAAACATAATGTTTGACGGGGTTGGCTTTTATGTTGGAGCAAATCATAGTGCTCTTGGTGAAAAAGCCGGTGAAACTTTGAGTAAGATGAATACTTTGAATTATTATATTTCTGAGAATTATTTGGATGATGTGTCAGATGAGGATAAAGCAGAGGGAATATATAAGGGTATGTTGGACAGCTTAGGTGATCCGTATTCTTGTTACTACACAAAGGAAGAGTATGATGAGTTGATGCAGGACAATAGTGGAACCTATTGTGGAATCGGAGCTGTTGTTACTCAGGATTCTGAAAGTGGTTTAGTGACGATTATTCGTGTGATAAAAGGTAGCGGTTCAGAAGAAGCGGGACTTAAGGAAGGCGATGTGATTACAAAGGTATCGGGGGAAGATATTTCTAAAGTTGATTTGACTTCTATTGTGGCAAAAATGAAGGGGAAAGAAGGAACAAAGGTTGAAGTAGAGATATACAGCAAAGAAAAGATGGCATACGAGACATTAAAGATTGAGCGTAAAAAAGTAGAGATTCCATCGGTGGCAAGTAGCATGAAAAAGGATGGAATTGGTTATATTGCTGTATCCTCTTTTGATGAGTTGACAGATGAACAGTTTATTGAGGCTGTGGATCAGTTAAAGAAAAAGGATATGAAAGGTTTAATCGTTGACCTTAGAAACAATGGTGGCGGAATGCTTACCAGTGTGGTAAACATGTTGGATTATATGCTTCCAAAGGGAAAAATGATAGTTTCTACTAAAGATAAGAATGGCAAAGGAGAAGAATACAAATCGACATCCGATGATTATTTTGACCTTCCACTTGTAGTTTTGGTAAATGGAAATACAGCCAGTGCCTCTGAAGTATTTTCAGGTGCGGTGAAGGATTATGGTATCGGTACTTTAGTTGGAACGAAAACATTTGGAAAGGGAATTGTGCAGTCGGTTATTCCTCTTTCTGATGGAACAGCCATAAAGATTACAACTTCTAAGTATTATACGCCAAACGGAAAGAATATCCACGGTACCGGAATTGAACCGGATATTGAAGTGGAATTAAAGACTACAGATAAAGAAGATTATCAATATGAGCAGGCGGAGACTGCGTTGAAGAAATTGATGAAAGAAAAATAAAGCATGAAATAGTCGGATTATTATACTGTTAAAGAAATAATAATCCGGCTATTTTTTTGTTTCAGAACGAATGTTCGAAAAAAAGTTGCCATTATATTTCGGCTGTGTTATAATGAGCGGAGATTACTAAAAAAAATAGTTGGTAATTATTGTTACTGGTGGGGTATCAAATAGTAACAGTGGTATTATAATAAAAAAAGATTTGAGAATATCAGGTTTGTTGGGAGGTTTTGCTATGGGAAAGTTTAAGTTAGTTTCAGAATTTGCACCTACAGGTGATCAGCCGGAAGCGATTGAACAATTGGTTAAGGGCTTGAAAGAAGGAAATCAATTTGAAACTTTGCTTGGTGTTACTGGTTCCGGTAAGACATTTACCATGGCAAATGTCATTGAACAGATGGATAAACCTACACTGATTATTGCACATAATAAGACTCTTGCTGCACAGTTATATGGGGAGTTTAAGGAGTTCTTCCCTGAAAACGCAGTGGAGTATTTTGTGTCCTATTATGATTATTATCAGCCGGAGGCTTATGTGCCTTCTTCGGATACGTATATTGAGAAGGATTCTTCCGTAAATGATGAGATTGATAAATTGAGACATTCGGCAACTGCGGCATTGTCAGAGCGAAAAGATGTGATTATCATTGCCAGTGTGTCTTGTATTTATGGACTTGGTAGTCCGGAGTTTTATCAGAAGATGACGTTGTCACTTCGTCCGGGCATGGAAAAAGAACGAGACGATATGATACGAAAACTTGTGGATATGCAGTATACCAGAGCAGAGCTTGAGTTTAAGCGAGGTACTTTTCGTGTGAGAGGCGACGTGGTGGAGATTTTTATGGTGAATCAGACAGACACAGCCATACGCGTGGAGTTTTTTGGAGATGAAATTGACCGTTTGACAGAGATTGATGTGTTGACGGGAAATGTTAAGTTTGAACTATCCCATGCACATATATATCCTGCTTCTCATTATGTAGTGGGGGCAGATCAATTAGAACCTGCACTTGTTGCAATTGAAGAAGAAATGAAGGAGCAGGTGGAAAAGTTTAAACATGAAGGAAAGTTGTTGGAAGCCCAGCGTATTAAAGAGAGAACGCAATTTGATATTGAGATGCTTCGTGAGACAGGCTTTTGTTCAGGAATTGAAAATTATTCCAGACATTTGACAGGTTTGAAACCTGGACAGCCACCTTACACGCTGATGGATTTCTTCCCTGATGATTATCTCATCATTGTGGATGAATCTCACATTACGGTGCCGCAGGTTCGAGGAATGTATGCCGGCGACCGTTCCAGAAAGACTACATTGGTGGATTACGGTTTTCGTCTTCCATCGGCATTGGATAACCGACCTTTGAATTTTTCGGAGTTTGAAGATAAGATTGATCAGATGTTATTTGTTTCCGCTACTCCGTCAGTTTATGAACAGGAACACGAGTTGCTGCGGGCGGAGCAGATTATCCGACCTACAGGATTATTGGATCCTAAGATTGATGTACGACCGGTGGCAGGACAGATTGATGATTTGGTTGGCGAGATTAAGAAAGAGACAAAAGCACATAATAAAGTATTAGTTACTACTTTGACAAAGAAGATGGCAGAAGATTTGACGGATTACCTCAGAGAGATTGGAATTCGGGTGAAATACTTGCATTCTGATATTGATACGTTAGAACGTTATGAGATTATCAGGGATATGCGTATGGATGTGTTTGATGTGTTGGTAGGTATCAATCTTTTGCGAGAAGGTCTTGATATACCGGAGATTACACTGGTTGCTATTTTGGATGCAGATAAAGAAGGTTTCTTGCGTTCGGAGACTTCTTTGATTCAGACGGTGGGTAGAGCAGCCCGAAACGCAGATGGACATGTTATTATGTACGCGGACAAATGGACAGATTCTATGACAAATGCTATTAAAGAGACAGAGCGTAGACGTGAAATCCAACAAAAATACAATGAGGAGCACAATATCACACCTACCACTATTAAAAAGGCAGTCAGAGATCTTATCCGTATTTCCAAGAAAGTGGAAGTACAGAGTATGGATTTGGAAAAAGATCCGGAATCTATGTCAAAGAAAGAATTAGAACAGGCATTAAAACTTGTTACAAAGAAAATGCATACGGCTGCGGCAGAACTGAATTTCGAAGCAGCGGCAAAACTAAGAGATCAAATGATAGAGTTAAAGCAGCAGTTGCTTGAGATGGAATGAGGTTAGTATGGAAGAGAATAAGATAGAACGAAAAAAATACATTACCATTCGTGGTGCAAAAGAGCATAATTTAAAAAATATCAGTTTAAAGATACCAAGGGATGAGTTTGTAGTATTAACGGGGCTTAGCGGTTCCGGAAAGTCATCTCTGGCTTTTGATACTATCTATGCAGAGGGGCAGAGACGCTACATGGAGTCTCTTTCTTCCTATGCACGTATGTTTTTGGGACAGATGGAAAAGCCTCATGTAGAAAGTATTGAAGGTTTGTCTCCTGCGATTTCCATTGACCAGAAGTCTACAAACCGAAATCCAAGATCTACTGTGGGTACGGTGACGGAGATTTATGATTATTTTCGATTGTTGTTTGCAAGAATTGGTATTCCTCATTGTCCAAAGTGTGGTAAGGAGATTAAGCATCAGACCATTGACCAGATGGTAGATGAGATTATGAAATTACCGGAACGGACAAAGTTTCAGCTTTTGGCGCCGGTAGTACGAGGAAAAAAGGGAACCCATGCGAAAGTATTTGAAAAGGCGAAGAAAAGCGGTTATGTCCGCGCCATTGTAGATGGTAATCAATACGATTTATCGGAAGATATCGAACTAGATAAAAATATCAAACATAACATTGAAATTGTAGTAGACCGTCTTGTCATGAAAGAAGGAATTGAATCACGACTGACAGATTCTATTGAAAATGTAATGAAGTTGGCAGAAGGTACTATGATTTTAGATGTGATCGGCGGGGAACCTATGAATTTCAGTCAGAGCTATGCCTGTGCGGATTGTGGTATCAGTATTGATGAGATTGAGCCGAGAAGTTTTTCTTTCAACAATCCTTTTGGTGCCTGCCCAGTTTGTCATGGAATTGGAATCCGTATGGAGTTTTCAGAAGCTCTTATTATACCAGATGACAGCTTGAGTATTTCAGAGGGCGCCATTGCAGTAACCGGATGGCAGTCTGCCACGGATCCGTCTAGTTACACCGGTTCTATATTAACGGCATTGGCAAAAGAATTTAAGTTTTCTTTGGATACACCTTATAAAAAGTTATCCAAAGAAGTCAGACATATGCTGATTTATGGAACAGACCGTTGCGTGAAGGTTCATTACCGTGGACAGAGAGGTGTGGGAGTTTACGATATTGTTTTCGAGGGTATTTTATCCAATGTAAGACGAAGATACCGAGAAACAAGTTCCGAGTACATCCGACAGGAATATGAATCATTTATGGAAATCAGTCCTTGTGAGGAATGTGGCGGAAAGCGTTTGAAGAAAGAATCCCTTGCGGTAACTGTTGGGGATAAAAATATTGCGGAAGTGACGGAGCTTTCTATTGGAGCACTTCAGAATTATCTGGATACTTTGGAACTTACAGAGCAACAACAGATGATTGGTAAACTGGTGTTAAAAGAAATCAATGCCAGAGTAGGATTTTTGATGAATGTAGGCTTGGATTATCTGTCTCTTGCCAGAGCAACTTCTACCCTATCAGGAGGAGAAGCCCAAAGAATACGTTTGGCAACTCAGATTGGTTCCGGACTTGTAGGTGTCGTTTATATTTTGGATGAACCTAGTATCGGACTTCATCAAAGAGACAATGACAAACTTCTTGGTACGTTAAAACACTTAAAAGATTTAGGAAATACCCTTATTGTGGTAGAACACGATGAAGATACTATGTTTGCGGCGGACCATATTGTGGATATCGGACCGGGAGCCGGAAGTGAAGGTGGACAGGTAGTTGCGGAAGGAACGGCACAGGACATTATGGATAATCCGGACTCTATCACAGGAGCATATTTAAGTCATCGTATTGAGATACCGGTACCGGAAGTTCGAAAGGAACCAACCGGCTTTTTGAAAATCAAAGGCGCAAAGCAGAACAATTTGAAAAATATTACAGTGGATATTCCACTGGGGATTATTACGTGTGTAACTGGTGTATCCGGTTCCGGAAAGAGTTCTTTGGTCAATGAAATTTTGTTTAAAGCATTGGCTAAGAAGTTAAACAGAGCACGTTGTATTCCGGGAGAACACAAATCAATCGAAGGTGTGGAACAATTGGATAAAGTCATAGATATTGACCAGTCACCAATCGGACGTACACCAAGGTCAAATCCTGCTACGTATACCGGTGTTTTTGATATGATCAGAGATTTGTTTGCATCTACTCCTGATGCAAAGGCAAAGGGATACAGCAAAGGTCGTTTTAGTTTTAACGTGAAAGGCGGACGTTGTGAAGCTTGTTCCGGAGACGGTATCAATAAGATCGAGATGAACTTTTTGCCGGATGTATTTGTTACTTGTGAAGTATGCGGTGGAAAGCGTTATAACAGAGAAACTTTGGAAGTAAAGTACAAAGGAAAGAATATTTCAGAAGTGCTTGATATGACTGTGGAAGAGGCGTTGGTATTTTTTGAAAATGTTCCAAAGATTAGAAATAAGTTGCAGACACTGTATGATGTAGGACTTTCTTATGTGAAGCTTGGACAGCCTTCTACGACTTTGTCAGGAGGAGAAGCACAAAGAATTAAACTTGCCACAGAGTTAAGTAAGAGAAGTACAGGAAAGACGATTTATATTTTAGATGAACCAACCACAGGGCTTCATTTTGCAGATGTCCATAAGCTGGTAAATATATTGAAAAAGCTTTCGGAAGGTGGAAATACAGTGGTTGTTATTGAACACAATCTTGATGTGATAAAGACTGCAGATTATATTATTGATATCGGACCGGAAGGTGGAGATAAAGGTGGAACCGTTATTGCAAAAGGAACACCGGAGCAGGTGGCAAAGAGTAAAAAGTCTTATACTGGTCAGTATTTGAAGAAATATTTAAAATAAGCAGAAATATAGTTGGATGCCAATAAAGAATTAATGCGATTTGGATGCAAAAAAAGCATGGCTTCTTTAGAATAATGATAAAACATCTTTTAGTTTTTGATGGGTATTGTCATAAAGAGTATTACGGTATAATGTGAAATGATAACAAAGGGAAAGAGTAGAGGAGAAGAAGATGGGATCACATTTTTTTGCCATGATGGCACGAATGAAATATATAGAACGTTGGGCGTTGATGAAAAACTCAGAAGTTGAGAATATTTCGGAACATTCCATGGAAGTGGCAATGCTTGCGCATGCTTTAGCTGTAATTGGAAATGTTCGGTTGGGAAAAAAATTAAATCCTGAAAAAGCTGCAATGCTTGGATTGTATCATGACTGTACAGAAATTATTACAGGAGATATGCCTACTCCAATTAAATACTATAGTGATGATATTGAAACTGCATTTAAGGAGATAGAAGATAAAGCAGCTGAAAAACTATTAGATATGTTGCCGGAAGACATGAGAAGCTATTATGAAGATTATTTCTTTAAAGTTAAGGAAGATGACTATTTGTGGCAACTGAAAAAAGCTGCAGACAAGTTATCTGCACTGATGAAGTGTATCAAGGAAGAAAAATCAGGAAATTCTGAGTTTTTTTCTGCGAAAAAAACAATTGAACAGGCGGTGCATGATATGCATCTGGAAGAAGTAGAAATATTTTGTGAAGAATTTCTGCCATCTTATTATCTTACATTAGATGAAATGAGAAAAGGCACAAAGATATCTGGTGAATGATAATGGATTTCTGGTACAAATGAAAAACAGAACGTAGAAACTTTAATAGAGTTTCACGTTCTGTTTTTCTGCTTTATAGGAATTACCATAAAGCAAAAGCTCTTCTTGTGTAATCATAAGTAGTCCTTTCTGTTTTTTCATCAAGTTGTAGCTCTGTCACATCACCCAACCGGAAATATCAATCAGACAACGGAATATAGATTAACATTCTCAATGACAAAAACGAAACTAAGACACAAAATATAGTACCTTTGTATTATATATATCGGATAAAAAGTGAAAAACATAAGAGTATCATAGTCTTGTACAGATTTTGTTGTTTCGATGGTGTAACGGTTTCTTTTTCGGAAATGATAATAAAAAACTTGACAAATGGTAAAAATATGATAAGTTAATAGTTAACGATGTTAAATGTTGCATTTGATAAAATTGAACTTCGAAAATGTTTTAATGACATTTCGTACAAAAAATAACACATAAAATATAAGTGAAATTCTCAAAAAACGATAAAAACAAACTTTGAGAGAATATTCAGCAGGAAAGGGTGAAAGAAATGGACGTAAAGCAAATGGCAAATCGATTTTTTTATTCTATGCAAAAGTTTAAAAAA
>CADBNB010000015.1 GCA_902795895.1 uncultured Lachnospiraceae bacterium
GTGGACACGCCTATAAGAATAAGGATTGCCTGATTTCAGGTGGAAACTTAAATATCAAACTTCTTAAATAAGATAACAAAAAGGGACGGTTTCCAGTCTCTTGTCTTTAGAAGCCACCTACCTTTAGGTGGGTGGTAGTTCACTTTACGTGGAAAACACCAGCTTTATTAATATCTCCAACCCAAACACGGTTCCGCAACAAAGCAAAGCCACCTGAAACATAGGAATTCCAAACCAAGCAGCTACGATTCCAACCAATAATGCCGCAACGCCACTGATTGGAGACTGGGTGGCGTGAACGATAGCCGGAAAGGTCATAACAGCTAAAGTAACGTATGGTACATAATATAAAAATGACTGGAAGAAACGATTGGTAATGGGTTTGCGAAATAATGTCAGAGGCAGTACGCGTATGGCATAAGTTACTGCAAACATAATTGCAATGTAAACATAGGTATTATGCATGTTCTTCTTCCTCCTTCTTTGGTTCTACAGGTTTTACAATGGCTGCAATGGCAGCAATCAAAATCGTTAAAATGATAATTCTTGTACTTTCTGCAATGTTAGAAATGTATGGAAGTATGGATGCCAGATAGCTTGTAAGAAAGCTTAGTACCACCAACACACCGATTACTTTGTTCTTTCGTGATGGTGGAATGATAATGGCTAAAAACATTCCGTACAAAGAAACACTCAATGCACTTACCACTTGAACCGGTAAGAGAGTTCCCATAATAATTCCAAGAGATGTGCCGATTGCCCACAATGGAATGGATGCAAAAGCGGCACCATATACGTAAAATGGGTTGGCAAATCCTGGCTGTGCAATAGTTACACCAAAGATTTCATCTGTTATGAAAAATCCCATTCCACAACGATGTCCCAAAGGTAAATCCGGACTTATCCTTTGACTTAAGGCAAAGGACATCAATAAATATCTGGCGTTTGCAATCAGCGTGGCAATGCCAAGTTCTAAATAAGTAGCATTGGCGGCAATGGCTGTAAATCCTGCATATTCGCCGGCAGATGCTACTTCAAGTAAGCTGGCAAGAAAACCCTGAAAAGCAGATAATCCTGCGTGATGAGCGGCAATTCCCAAAGAAAATGCTACGGCAAAGTAGCCAAGCCCGATGGGAAAGCCATGTCTTAAACCAAGTAAAAAAGCTTCTTTTTTTCTGTATGATTGTTTCATAATAATCCCCTTTAAAAGTGTTTTTCGTAGATAAAGCAGAATGCCTGCCTGCAAAGAAGCATATCTACTAGACAACCTAAACTGTAACACTATTTTAGTACAGCTTGTATAGAAAATCAATGAAGGTATTGACAGGTAATAAAAAATATGATATAGTTACCACATTACTTGAGTAATGTAGTAAAGAAAAAGGGACGGTGGTGAAATGTTTATATTATTTTTATTGTTTGTTGTTCGTGGAATGATGTAGTTTAGAAAAGAAAGGAAGGATTAGTATGCTTACAATGTTTTCAGTGTTTATACCAATTTTGATTGCAGCTGGTTTGGTAATCATTATGTGGTTGAAAAAATAATATAGAATTGGAATTAATACTCCGAGAGTATATTTATGAAGCAAAGGAGGGATTATGTGAAGGTTGATTTTAATCAGATTACCCCGATTTATATACAGATTGCGGATGCTATTGAAAATGATATTTTAGATGGGATATTAAAAGAGGGAGATAAGTGTTACTCCCAGTTGGTAATCGCAAAAGAATTAAATATCAATCCCGCCACTGCCGCCAAAGGAATACGGTTGCTGGTAGAGCGTGGCGTGCTTGATAAAGTCCGGGGACAAGCCATGACAGTGAAAGAAGGAGCTATGGCAGAAATCAGAAACAGAAAGGTGGAGGAAACATTGGGAGAAATACTACACACATTGATAAAAGAAGCACTTCGCCTTGGAATTGGAGAGGAAGAACTTATTTCAAAAGTGAGAGCTGCTATGGAGGAAGAAAGTAAAGAGAAGCATGGATAAGTTATTTCGACTTAATGGAACGATTACTTAAATTCCGATATAAAAAGTTCCAAAGATTACATGAAATCGAGGAGGAATGAAAATGGAAAAATATATTGTTGAGGCAAATGATATTTCCGTGAAATATCGTCATAATAAGAAAGCCTTAGAACATTTTAACTTGAAAATAAATGAGAACCAGATGATTGGTTTGATCGGTGCCAACGGAAGTGGCAAAACAACATTTTTTAAACTGTGTGACGGATTACTTTCGAACAATGAAGGCGATTTGAAGGTACTTGTCGGTTCGGTAGTCAAAGATTTGGAAGTGAGAAAAGAGGTTATCTATTCTTTTAATAAATTACCGGTAGCACAAAACCAAAAGCTAGAACAAATACTTAAAATGTATGATTATATGTACGATAAATTTGACTTGGACTTTGCTAAAAAATCATTGGAAATTTTTGAAATTCCGTTGGATAGCAAGGTTAAGAATTTATCTACAGGAATAGAAAGTGTATTTCATTTTATCTGTGCCATAGCTACCAGAGTGAAACTTACTATGTTAGATGAGCCGTTTAATGGAATTGATATTGAAAAGCGTAAAATGGCATATGAAGTTTTATTGAGAGATTATATGGAGCATCCACGAACAATCATTGTTTCCAATCATAATTTAGGGGAGATGGAGCATTTGTTGTCAGAAATGGTTTTGATTGACCGTGGACATGTAGTGTTCTATAAAGAGATGGATGAAGTGCGGGAAATGCTATTTCGTGTGGACGGTACAGAAGAGCAGCTAAAACAGTTGGTTGGTAAAGGAAAAATTCTGCGGGAAAAACAGGGAGCGATTTCTTCTTTTATCATTGGTGAGGGCTCTGTAAACAGTGATTTTGCAAGGGAAGCAATTAAGCTTGGTTTAAGTGTTTCACCAGTTGAACCAGAGGATGTTTGTGTGTATCTTACCGGAAGTAACAAAGCTGATCAGTTAGATTCTTTGTGGGATTAGAAAGGAAGTGAAAAAATGTTGGAAAATGTAATAAAACAGATTAAACTACGTTGGATGCATGAAAAGAAACTTGGAAATATAATTATTTTTTTTGTGTTTTTGTTTTTTGAAGTTGGAAATCTTGTGAATGATTTAATGGATAACAACTCACTTGTTGTGTGCACCTTTGGTAACGCTTTAATGTTGTATGTTGCCTATATTTTTGCAGCCATTACATATGAAAGTACCAGAATAATGGCAGAAGATAAAATACGTATGTATCCTGGCACAATCCTTACAAGATTTTTAGGTTTGGTATGTTATTGTGTGTTGGAAATCGTTACAATTATGGTTTCTAGTGCATTGGTGCTAAGTATCATGCAGATATTACTAGATACAATTGGTGTTTCTAAGGGAAGAGTTCTTTTGGTAAATGGTGGATTATTAGAACTTTGGAAAACAACAGGAATTACCGTTGTTGCATTGATTGCCATATATATGGTGCTATTATTTTTTATAGTACTATCGAAAAGAATTTCAGGAATTTTGGTTTGGGGAATGGTTTTGTTTGCTCTTACGCTATGTGGCAGAAATGGAGTAAACCTTTGGAAAGTTCTTATTTTAGGTGATACACCATTGTATACATTATTAAAATGTGGAAGTCTGGCAGTTGTATTTTTTGCATTGAGTCTTTTGGGAACATTGGGAAAAAAGTGCTGGATGGAAGAACATAGGGATAAAAATAATTATTACAATTATGCTGCTGTTTTGATTGTATTTATTGGAATTATTCTTTGTCCAATGGTATTGTTTTCTAGAACGAGAGATGACGACTTTATTGACGATAGAGATATTGAACAATGTGCAAAAGCGAAACAAATTGTTTATGATGATCAAATTGTAAAAATTGATGATATAAATGAAGTGATAAATCAACCTGGAGTGCCTCAAAACTATTTTTATGAATTTGTTTCTATGGAAGATGCGAAAGAAAGTGGATTGGTGGATGAAAAATTTGAAATACCCCAGGGAAACATTTGTATTAGGACCGTTATTGAGGGCATCACTTACGGCGATAAAAGTATTGCGGAAGAATATTTAAAGAATTATTTTTCAAAAGAGAAAATAAAATACGAGTATCCAAGCGTATTTTATGATGGCTTCTTTTGTATGATTTCAAATCCACAAGAGAATGGAAAAGGTTGGTATGATATAAAACAAAATTCTGTTCGGTGGGAAGAATGCAAGGTTTCAGAATGTATGTGTCACTATTTTATATACAATAAGGATGATAGTTCTTCGATTGATTTGATAGGCCTTGGTTATTGTGAAGAAGGAGATGCATTTGCTTGGTGTAATCATGAAACAGAATGGGATGAAGAGGATGATGAGAACCTTCATGAAAGTGGTGTTGACGAGGATGGCAACCGCGTTGTTACTATAAAAGAAGAGGAGTAAAGCTATGAAACTGCAACGTTTATACAGTTACATAAGACAGGCGGTAGAGGATTTTAACATGATAGAGGAAGGGGATAAGATTGCCGTTGGAATATCCGGCGGCAAGGATTCCCTTACTTTACTGTACGGTCTTGCCGGTCTTCGAAAGTTTTATCCAAAGAAATTTGAAGTAGTGGCAATCACTGTAGATTTAGGATATGAAAACTACGATACTTCCAAAATCAAAATGTTGTGTGAAGAGTTGGAGGTAGAATATTACGTAGTGAAAACACAGATTGCAAAGATGCTATCGGAAGGTCAGTGCTCTTTGTGTGCCAGACTTCGAAAAGGGGCATTTAATACAAAGGCGAAGGAACTGGGATGCAATAAATTTGCTTATGCCCACAATATGGATGATGTGGTGGAAACAGTAATGTTATCCCTTATGTACGAAGGAAGATTTTCTACCTTCTGGCCGGTGACGTATCTGGATGATCTGGATATGAAACTGATACGACCGCTGATTTACACGCCTGTTACGGATATTAAAGGATTTCAATATAAATATGATTTGCCGGTGGCAAAAAACCCCTGCCCTTTTGAAGCAAAAACCCAGAGAAATTATGTGCGCGAGCTTTTAAAGGAAATGAACGCTCATGCACCGGGGGTGAAAAAGCGGATATTAACGGCGGTGATGGACGGAACGATTCCTGAGTGGAAAGTGTCTGGAAA
>CADBNB010000016.1 GCA_902795895.1 uncultured Lachnospiraceae bacterium
AAAAGAATTGTAACTACGTAAGTGCCTCTACAATTAAAAGCGCTTACCAATATGACATTGTTACAAATGCATCTGAATTAAGTGATGAGTTGGATTATGAATATGATGATCCATCACAAGAACTGAAATTATGGGGAGATTTTGGCGAAAAAGGTGATGACTATTTAGCATATGATATTGATAATAAAAAAGGTGTTCCTACATTAAAGGAAATGACAGAAAGTGCTATTCAACTTTTGGAACAGGATAAAGAAGGATTTTTCCTTATGGTTGAGGGAAGTAAGATTGATAAAGCCGCACATCTTGGTGATGTAAGAAAGATTACAACAGAGTGGATTGCTTTTGATGAAGCTTTCAAAGCCGCATATGACTATGCATCAAAACGTACAGATACCATGATTGTTGTTGCTCCGGATCACAACACAGGTATTGCTAAGACACCAAATGAAGAAAATATGAAAGAAGTTGTAAAATATGTGCAGCAGATTTCGAATAAAAAGAAAATTGAGGAATATGTTGAATTTGCAACTAGAGATGCAAATGAAGAAAAAACAAGTAAGCCTCATACAGGTGATGATGTTGGTATTTGGATGTATTTACCAGATGGGACACCAAAGTTAGATGAGGTGATGAAAGTAGCACACGTTGAAAATGAAAAAGGGCGGTTTACAGTTGATAATACAGAGATTGCTCTTTATATTGAGAAGTTGATTGCAAATAATGAAGTTAAGAGTTTGAGGGATGCAACTCAGCAGTTGTATGTGGATGTGACTAGTTATGGAGTACTTAAAAATTCAAGTTCAACAGCTGATCGAGGAAAATTAATAAACAATAAGAAATATTTTCAATTTAATAATTATGATAAAGCTGAAGTAATAATTGATACAGATATTATTTCTTATCAGGATGGAAAGACAAACTCAAAAATTACAGAGAACAACAACGGTGAATTGAATATTGCTGTGGATGGTTGCGTTTACATTCCAAGAAGTGCATTTGTAAAGATTACCGGCTACGATATTACCGATATGTTCAAGGGGGATGGAACAAAAGCGAATCCATACATTATTTCAGATGATGATGAG
Organism: uncultured Lachnospiraceae bacterium; assembly: GCA_902795895.1. Taxonomy (GTDB): domain Bacteria; phylum Bacillota; class Clostridia; order Lachnospirales; family Lachnospiraceae; genus CAG-411. The sequence continues at coordinate 1,086 of CADBNB010000016.1, forward strand.
TTTAATATGTTTCTTGAGACAATAGAAGCTGGTGAAACTTATAAAAATACATACTTTATTCAGACTAGAAATATAGATTATTCAAATGATAAAGAATTTGAAGGAAGCGGGGAAAAAGGAACTTTCGAAGGATGTTACAATGGACAGGGACATTCAATCAATATTAACATTTCAGCTTCTGAAAAACACATTTCGGTATTTCCAAAGGTTTCAGGAATAATTTACAACCTTGGAGTTACAGGTTCAATTACAAGCACTGCAAAAGAGGGATACTGCGCAGGAATAGCAAATGAAGTTTTGGCAGGTGGTAAAATAGCAAATTGTTATTGTACTGCAGCACTTTCTGCAAAAAAACAGGTTGCAGGTATTGCAGAAGAGGTAGCCAATGATGGCGTGATATACGGATGCTATTATAGTGGATTAATTACAGGTGAAAAAAATTACGGTATTTCTTCAGGAAAAGGAACTGTTAATAAGAGTTATTACTATGCAAAGAAGGGAAGTACTTCATTATATAAAGATGCAAAAGGAACAGCGAAAGACAACATTTTGGTATCAGAATTAAATGGTAATAAAAACGATGTTGCAACGGTTTTAGATGTTCCAGAAGATGCATTGTGTAATTATACAGATATTCAAGGTGTGGATATTACTTTTGTGGCAGCTGTTTCATATTTAAGTGGAATAGAGTACGAGTATACTTGTAATGATGAAAATAAAACAGTAAAAAGGGCTACAATAAGAGAATTTGATCCAAAAGTTACCGGATACAATATAGCAATTGATGATATTGATCCGTTGGAACCTATTAAAATTTACGGCTGCGCGGAAAATACAGAAAATTCAGAAGTAACCATTAAGGTTACAAATAATGATACATATTTGGATGAAAAGGCATTTGCTGAGGGTAGTGTTAGTGTAACATCAACTTATGGTAATGCATATTATCAGACAACTTCTACAAAAAAATATTCTATCATGTTTGGCGGTGCGGCTCCGATTGAAGAAACAGCGACACCAGAGCCAACAAAGACACCGAAGCCAACGGCAACACCAAAGGTAACAGCAACACCAAAGCCAACGGCAACACCAAAGGTAACAGCAACACCAAAGCCAACGGCAACACCAAAGGTAACAGCGACACCAAAGCCAACGGCAACACCAAAGGTAACAGCAACACCAAAGCCAACAAAGACACCAAAGCCAACAGCGACACCAAAGGCAACAGCAACACC
>CADBNB010000017.1 GCA_902795895.1 uncultured Lachnospiraceae bacterium
ATTTGGAAATGTGTAATATAGGACAATTGCATCGCAATTTCCTATTAAATAAAAAAAGAACATCTCACACCCAGATGTTCTTTTTTTATGGTAATCGCAGCATAATTACCGAATATGTTTATAATTAAGCAAGCTTGTTAACAGCAAGTGTTAAACGAGAAATCTTTCTAGAAGCGTTCTTCTTGTGGAAAACACCCTTTGTACAAGCCTTATCGATCTCAACGATTGCTCCCTTTAAAGCGTCTGTTGCAGCAGCTTTATCTTTTGCGTCGATTGCAACGTTTACTTTCTTGATTGCAGTCTTAACTTTTGATCTGATTGCCTTATTTCTCTCAGTTTTTGTCTCGATAACTTTAATTCTCTTCTTTGCAGATTTGATATTAGCCAATGTTCTACACCTCCAAAATATTTTATAATACATTTTTATCTTGTGCTAAAACAGCAGGCCGGACACGGACAGCTACTGAATCAGACTATATAATTTTAGTATAAAAATCAATCTCTGTCAAGAAAAACAGAATATTATTTTGAAAAAACAGAATATTAATTCAAAAAATGTATAGAATAGTTATTGTTTAACATGCCTAAAAACTTACTTATATCGGTGTAAGTAGGTGTGGGATGACAAGCTTTTCTAAGTGTAGGGAGGCTCTGAATGAGTTTGCAAATTGTGAAGATACAAGTGGTTGTGGATCGTGGATAATACCTGTGTAATAAGCGTTTGAACAGATGCGCAAAAATTTCAGAAAATAAATTTGTAGAATCGAGGGAAAGCATATGGAACAGATGGATTTGGCGTTAGAGGCAAGAGAGAAAATTCATAAAGATGTGGAAATACCGGGAGTTACGTTAAAAAGCTATCCTTCGGAAAGTGGAAGGGCGAAAATCTCAAATTTGAGAGTGATTTCGGAAGAAGGAAGGCAAAGAATTGGGAAAGAAATTGGTAATTATGTGACGATTGAACTGGAACAAGGTGGTGAGCTGGATGCAGAAAAATATCTGTATCAGGAATTGAAAGCTTTGTGTGGTGGTGAAAAAAGAAGGTATTTGATAGTTGGTTTAGGAAACAGGGAAATAACTTCGGATGCCATAGGTCCTTATGCAATTGAAAGTGTTTATGCAACCAGTCATTTCAGCGAGAAAACACTTAAAAAGAACCGTTGGAAAGCAATTTCTGTTCTTTCTCCCGGAGTTATGGCACAGACCGGCATGGAAGTGCAAAAGATAATCAAGCCCTTGGTAGAACAAATGAAGATTGAACAGGTAATTGCCATAGATTCTTTAGCTGCAAGAAATGTGAGCCGGTTGGGAAATACCATACAAATTACAGATACAGGAATTTGTCCGGGAGGCGGAATTGGAAATGCAAGAAAAGAATTAAATAAAGATACATTGGGGGTGGAAGTGATTGCTATTGGTGTGCCTACGGTTGTTTACGCTGAGACTATTGTCAGAGATTACGTTGAAATAGGATTGAAAAACAAGCCGGGAAGTGGGGGACAAATGGCGGAATGGATGGAAGAAATAAAAAATTCATCTATGGAGGATTTGCTTGTTACTGGAAAAGATGTGAATTTACAAGTCAGGAAAATGAGTAAGATTATTGCGGCAGCATGCAATCATTTTTCGGGGATTGGAAGTGAGGGGTAGTTGAAGAAAAAAACAAAATATTTTTTGTGCGTGGGTGGAATGTGTGTTTGCGTGTGGAATATGAATAAGAATCCTGCGAATATTGATAAATTTACATTGTTGAAACATCAACTGTTGGAAAGTGTGGAGACAAAAATGCTACAGGAGGGAATGGGACATGTTGCCGCCTGCAGACAAAACTATGGAGTAGGTGATATGGTTTGCAGCGTAAATAAAACAAAAGAAATTGGGATAAGGGATATAAACCGTAAGTTTGAGCGTAACAGGATAATGAAGTTGAATGAAAATTTATTAAAAAATGAAAATGAATTGTCTGTTGATAATAAACAGGATAAAATCGCTGAAAAACAATTAGAGGAGTGTCCAATTGTTACGCAACTTATGCAAAATCAAACGCCGGAGTTTCTAATTGATAACTTCTATATTGTGGATGGAACTACAAGTGTAGACAAATCTATATTTGATGTGAAAAAATTTTTGAAAACAGATTATTCTATAGAACAAACAGATAAACCACAAATTTTGATTTATCATACCCATGGAGGTAGCGAACAATATGTGGAAGGGGGAGATAATTCGGTGATAAAAGTAGGAAGTGAGCTAGCGGATTATTTAGAAAACAAGTATGGTTTTTCTGTGATTCATGATTGTACGAAATATGATGTAATCAATGGAAAATTAGATAGAAATAAGGCATACAATAATGCTCTCAATGGGGTGAAAAAACAATTGGAGAAACATCCGGAAATTGAGGTTTTGATTGATCTCCATCGAGACGGAGGAAACAATAAAGAACGACGTGTTACGTGCATTGAGGGGGAGCAGGTTGCGCAATTTATGATATTTAATGGATTAAGTAGAAATAAGAAAGGTGAAATTGCATATTTAAAAAATGAAAATTTACAGGATAATTTAGCATTTGGTTTACAGTTGAAAATCGAGGCCATGAAGAAATATCCTGATTTGACCATTCGAAATTACCTGAAAGGATATCGGTATAATCTTCATTTGAAAAAAAGAAGTCTCTTGATTGAATTGGGAAATCAGAATAATACTATGGATGAAGCGCTAAATACAACGAAATATCTTGCAGAAATATTGGCAAATGTACTAAAAAAATAATAAAAAAATGTGAACAGGTTACAAAAAATATTACTAAATTGTAAAAATCTAGATTTGTTATTGATGATACATACATTAAATGTTAAAATATAACCATAAGATTAGTTGTTTTGACGTCTGGTTACGCGATTTATTATTTAATATATTAACAGAATACGTAAAGAGATTACAAAACGATGCCGAAGTAACATGTGCTATCTTTTTTGCAACAAAATGGATGGAGATAATTACGGGCGAGACATTTAATTACTTGTAGGGCGTGCAGAAAAAATTGGTTTGAAAAAAGGATAGTGTTTTTTGAATTCGGAACAGGAGGCAATTTATGAAAAAATCGATAAGTAAAAAAGTTACACAAAAATCACCTATGAAAGCATTGGCATTTGGAATGTCAGTATTATTGTTTGGAACATCTGTTGCAGGTGTGGGTTCAGCACTTGCTACAAATAGTACAGCACATTCAGATGGACTTAGAGTTAAGAGCTTAACGCCAGTTGTTAATAAAGACACAAACGAAGAGATGTTCGTAGTAAACTCTACATTTTATGATTATTATTCAGATAGTCAGGTAAAGGGTGCCAGCGGTTCTACACCTGGAAAGATTGATGATGGAAAATACGGAACAGACGATAGAGCTACTGATAACTCATTTGTTAAGTTCAATAATAAAATTTATGATACATGTAAGTATGGGGATACTTCCCTTGACAGATATCCATTGTACTGCGGATTGTTCTTTGGGGATCAGAATGCAGATGTAAATGGTAATTTCTATTATAAGAAAGACAGCTCAAGCAACTTAAAGAAAAACTTCTGGTTGGGTGCAAACTCATCACAGAAAGGTGGCGGAACTTTAGGATTACATGCAGATGTAAATGCTGCTACACAGGGCTTGATTGACTCTTCATTAGATGCAAATGGAAATATTACTCAGGCAAATGGTAAAGTAACATTACCATACTTCAATGCTGAGTACCTTACATCTACAAAGCATGATGGAACAAGCCTTGCATTAGGTTCAGTAACAAAAAATGTGTCATTCCCATTCCGTACTGTAGAAAAAGATGGTGTTAAGACATACGAATTTGACAGTCATTATGATACTGTTCATTTGAAAGATAATGGCCAGTTAGAGTATTTAGGATATAACAAAACTTACAATAAGAGTGTTCAGGTTCTTGATCAGAAGAGGGATGACGGAGATGGTACAAAACCAGGGTTCTTTCCATTTAACACAGCATCAGAAAGTGACTCTACAAAGTTGAATTATGGATTTGGTTTGAAACTTGAAATTCCATTTAATATGACTAGCGATGGTAAGATCAATGGACAGGATATCGTATTTAATTTCTCTGGTGATGA
>CADBNB010000018.1 GCA_902795895.1 uncultured Lachnospiraceae bacterium
ACATTTTTGCTTTGCATTTTGTTACACTTTGGGGTTGCAAAATACACTGTAGAGCTAAGTGTTCATATGGCACTGCATATTTTGTAATTTCTCCATTTTCAAAACAAAGAATAGAAGTACGCTCCCTGCCATCTTTATCATCAAACACAGAATATATATATTCTCCTGTATCTGTATTTTCATAACAACATCTAAAGTCATAGTATTTTGGAATGATTTTCTTAATTTTACTATACATAGATTTTTTTTCTTCTGATGTTTTCTCACCTTTAAAATGTGTATTCAATTTTCCACCATCATCAAAATAATAATCCAATAAAATTTTTGAAGAATTACTAAGTTCTTTGTTTGTTATTATGCTACCATCTTCCATGGAAAGTTCCATATACCCGTAATGGGTTGCATCCAATTTTTGTTTGTTTACGTAAATGATTTTCATAATATTCTTATTAACATCATAATACATGTCCTGTGCATCTTGATTCAATTGGATTTCATGATCATATTCCAAATCTTTATATACCAATATACGATTTCCTACCGTATCATCAATAAAAAGATAATTTTCCGAAATAAAGAAGCAATCCGACATTTCCCCCTCTGCCTCACTTGGCGAAAGATACCCAGGGGTATTTTCCCTATTTGTGTCACATGAAAAATACAATGTATTATTTGTAACTTTTATTGGCTCAACCGTTTTTTGAATATCATCTGTCACATTTAATACATTCTCCGTTTCTTGTGGTGCATCTGTCATAGATGGGCATTCTGTCGCATTTGCCGGCACTTTCCCGCCTCCGTCGGCAGGCTCTATCGTATTCCAAGCAAAAATGGAAATCTGTATCAAAACCAATGCTGCCGCCACTAATGTTCCTCGAAATACCCAATGAAGTATTTTCTGATTTTTCGTAAAGTTTTCCGGATGGGCTTCTTCCTTCCACTGGTCAGGTAATTCGCCTATGATTTTCATCCATGTTTCTTCCTGCTTTTTCATCCTACATGCACCCCTTCCTTTATCAAAACCTGTTGTAAATCTTTTCGCATTCTTGATAACATGGAGCGGACACTTGTAGCTCTCATTCCCAAAACTTCTCCGATTTCTTCATACTCCATCATGTAAAAATATCTTTGCATAAATGCAATTCGTTTTCGTTTGTTTACCTGTGAAAGATATTGTTCAATGGCATTTTTTACCACGATTTCATCCATATATTCTTCAAAGAAATTCCCGGCAGTAATGCCCTCACTCAATTCTTCATAAGGCGTAATAAAAGCCTCATTTTCTCTCTTTTTTGCATGTTTTTTTTCGTATCTTTTCAAAGAAATATTTCTTGTGATTGTAGCAATGTATCCTTTCAGGCAATTAGGGCGCTTGGGCGGAATGGAATTCCAAACTCCAAGCCATGTGTCATTGACACATTCTTTTGCATCCTGTTCATTTTTTAATACGGTGTAGGATACGGTATAGCAATAATTTTCATACTTTTCTTCTAATTCCCGCAATCCTTTTTCTTCCCGGTTCCATATGTAATCTACGATTTGTTCTTCTGTCACCACAGTACCTCCTCATATTCAATTAAAATTTCCCCTCTATCTATATAGACCGATTTTATCAAAAAATGTTGCAAAAAAATTTTATTTTTTTCAGCTGTTATCGTAGCACTTTTAGAACGCAGCAATTAACTACAATTCCGCGGTCTGCACATCCTCTCGGAGCATTATTTTGTACTAGGACAATTGCATCACAATTTCCTAGTACAAAATAAAAACAGACGAAACAAAGATTTTGAATCACCAATCTCCGCTTCGTCTGTTTTTCTATCCATACTATTCCCCAATTAACACTTTTTTTCCTTCAAAGGCAAATCCATAAGAGAATATCTTCTCCTTTGCAATGCCTTTAGCAATCAAAGATGCTTGATATTCCTTCTCTTTAATCTGCTGTAATGCAGCTTGCACCGTATCTTCCAATGTTTTTTCTTTACGGGAATCCAACACTTTAAACTCTAAAATATAAGCATTTAGTTCCGGTTTCTTTGGCACTAATGTAACATCATATCTTCCAAAACCACTTTCCCGGTTTGATAAAACCTCATATTTATCCCAAAGCTCAATCAGCAATCCTAATACAAATCCATGATAAAACCTCTCCGGTTCTGCATGTTCAGAAGGATTTTTTCCTGTATCAAAAGAGCTGAATGTCACTTTTGCTATCTCGTTTAAAAACAAATTCATATCAGATAAACGATTTTCTAACAAAGCCTTAACAAACTCATTGTACTCTCTTTGCTTTTTACTATGGAACCATTGATAAATAAAACGCCCGAACATTTGATATACTTCCACATTTGTCAAAGTAAGCTCGTAGGTTCTATCAATTCCGCCAAAAAACGTATCTTTCTCTATTACCTGCAATACTTTGAGATACCCGCTGGCAAGCAATAAACTCCAAATTGCTTCCTCACTATCATCCAACTGATTATATACAATCTGTTCATCAATCGACACAAAAATAGACTTTCCTACCATCAAATCTTCCATCTGTTCTTTAATCTTACCGCTTCCTTGTTGGATCAATTGGTTTACCAAAGCATTTCCACTAGTATTTACCCAATAAGCATCTAACCTTCCATCAGCTAAAAAGTTGATGATAGACCATGGATTATACATATCTTTCTGATTACCAAAGATAAAACCATCATACCAACGTTTTACATCTTCTTTTTTCTCTCCATAACCATACAAATCCATAGCTGCAAAGACTTCTTCCTCTGTAAATCCAAAACAAGTGGCATATTCTTTCGAGGTAGTAGTGCATACTTTAAGGTTATTTAAATCTGAAAACATAGATTCTCGACTAACACGCGTAATTCCTGTCATTACACCACGATACAAACTCGGATTTGACTTAAACGTCGCATTGAATAATCCACGCATAAATTCCGTCATTTCTTTCCAATAACCATGTGTGTAGGCTTCAATAAGAGGAGTATCATATTCATCTAGTAATATAATCACTTTTTTATTTTCTATCTTCTCTAGAAAATAAGATATCTTTTTTAAACTTCTTTTTGCAACATCATCTGACATTTCACGTGTTACTTGATTAATAAAACCAGCGTCTTTTTCTGACAAATTGGCATTTTTCAAATAAACATCCATATCATTATAAATATCTGATAATAATTGACAAATTGATAATCTGGCTTCTTCAAAAGTGGTTGCTTTTATATCGGCAAAACTCAAATTAATCACCGGATATGTTCCCTGCAAATGCCTAAACTCTTCCTCTTCCCAAATAGACAATCCTTCAAATAAATCGCCACGGTTGGCAAATTGAAGTGAAAAGAAGCAATTTAACATGCTCATGTTTAAGGTCTTTCCAAAACGGCGTGGACGGGTTATGAGTGTTACACGGTCTTTCCGTTCCCACCATTCTTTTATAAATTCGGTTTTATCTATGAAAAATAAATGCGATGTTCGAATATCTTCAAAACAATCTATGCCATTTGCTATTTTTATATCCATTCCTATCCCTCCAATCCATCCCATTTTTTCACCATCACTACTCTATATTAAAGTATACCATAAAATGACATAGTTGATATACTTATTTCTATTTCATAATATCCCCATAACAATCCGGTCTGCGGTCTCTAAACAATCCCCAATCCCGGCGCATGGTCACAACCTGATCTAAGTCAAAACTTGCCAGAATGACTTTTTCTTCCTCACGTCCTGCCTCGGCAACCACTTCTCCTGTCTCATCAGTAATAAAACTTGAGCCGTAGAAATTCAAAGCTGACTTCTGATTTCCATTTTCCTCACAAGGCTTCACTTCTTCCAAACCAATTCGGTTTGCTGCGATAACAGGCACAATGTTTGTTCCCGCATGACCCTGCATACATCTTCTCCAATGTGGCATACTGTCGCACTCTAAGATTGGTTCGCTTCCGATGGCGGTAGGATAAAATAAAAGTTCTGCCCCATTTACAACAAGACTTCTTGCCGTCTCTGGGAACCACTGATCCCAGCAGATACCAATACCAATAGTACCATATTTCGTATTCCACACCTTAAATCCTGTATTTCCCGGTGTAAAATAAAACTTTTCCTGATAATAATGGTCATCCGGAATATGTGTTTTTCGATATACGCCAAGCAGGGTACCGTCCGCATCAATGACAGCAATGCTGTTGTATAACACATTTCCGTCTTTTTCATAGAAACTAACCGGTATTACAACTCCTAATTCTTTTGCCACAGGAATAAAATGCTTCACTGCATCATTTTCCATGGTTTCCTTGGCAAAATCATAATATTCATATCGTCTTTCCTGACAAAAATATGGTCGCTCAAACAATTCCGGCAACAATATAATATTGGCACCTTCCTTTGCCGCCTGACGAACCATCTGGTCTGCCTTTTGAATATTTTCAGAAACATTCTCGCTACACTTCATCTGAACTGCAGCAACGGTTACATTTCTCATTTTTCCTGACCTCCTTTCGGAATCTGTTGCGTAATGCAATGAATATTTCCACCACCTACAATAATCGCCCTTGCAGGAATTTTATACACCTTTCTGTCCGGGAATAGTTCTTCGAGAAGCTTCACTGCCTTTTCATCCATCTCATCATCAAACTGTGGCACAATAACACCACCATTGGAAATATAGAAATTTACATAACTGGCAGCAAGACGTTCTCCCGGTTCACGCATATCTTCCCCTTCTTCAAATGTGAAGCCTTTGCATTCCTCTTCCGTAATACAAACCGGATGTTTCGGAATATACATTTTGTGTACGGTAAATTTTCTTCCTTTTGCATCGGTTTCATTTTCAAGAACTTCAAGACATGCATTGCTAAGCTCCCATTGAGGATCATTTTCATCATCCGTCCATGCAAGAACTACTTCTGCCGGTCTTACAAATGCACAGACATTATCCACATGCTCATTGGTTTCATCCTGATAAATTCCACGAGGCAGCCACACAATCTTTTCTGCTCCAAGGTATTCTTTCAACTGAATTTCAATCTGTTCCTGTGAAAGCTCCGGATTTCTTCCGGGACTTAACAAACATGCAGCAGTTACTAACACGGTACCCTCGCCATCAGAATGAATGGAGCCACCTTCCAATACGAAGTGCTTTGCATCATACACATCCAATCCTAAATGTTCACAAATACTGCCTGCTGCCTGATCATCTTTCTTCCACGACGCATATAATCCGTCATACATGCCACCCCATGCATTAAAACTCCAGTCTACTCCCCGGACATCTCCGTCTTTATTGACAACACAGGTTGGTCCTACATCTCTTGCCCAGGCATCATCCGTTTCTATGCAAACAGCCTCAATATCTGCATCCTGTGAAAATTCCTGTTCTACCTGTACAATATGTTCCGAATCTGCAAGCATCCAGACTTTTTCACTTTCTGCAATACTTCTGGCAATCTGTGCAAATGCTTTTTGCGCTTCCTTTGCACCATATGTCCATGAACCAGGTCTCACAGGCCAGATCATGACACAACCTTTATGCGGTGCAAACTCTGCCGGCATATAAAAGCCATCTAACCTTGGGGTGCTGTTTAATATTCTCATGCAACTTCTCCTCATTATGATAATCTCATCTTAAAATCTTCATAGCCAAATTCTTTTACAAGATAACACTCACCATCTTCTGTCATACCGTAAATGGATGGCAGACCAATTCCGTTGAATGTATTGTTTTTCACCATGGAATAAATCGCCATATCCTCAAATATCAACTTATCTCCAATCTTAACCGGCTGGTCAAAGGAATAATCTCCAATCACATCTCCTGCAAGACAGGTATAAGATGATAATCGGTATTCGTAAGGCTTTTCTCCCCACTTTCCACTGTTTTTTAGCGGTGGGCGATATGGCATTTCCAAAACATCCGGCATATGACAGGCTGCCGATGCATCAAGTATCAAAGTTTTCGTACCATTTTCCACAATATCAAGCACTTCTGTCACAAGATATCCTGCATTTAATGCAACCGCTTCCCCCGGTTCTAAATAAACCTCAAGGTCATAGGTTTCCTTTACATGAGTAATCAATCGCTCCAAAAGCTCCACATCATAATCTTGTCTTGTAATGTGATGTCCGCCTCCCATGTTCAGCCATTTCATCTGATGTAAATAGGAACCAAACTTTTCTTCCACTGCCTTAAGGGTAGTTTCTAAATCATCCGAATTTTGCTCACACAATGTATGAAAATGCAATCCATCCACACCTTCCAAAAGATCCGGATTCTCTGCCAATGCTTTATTTAAATTATCCAGGGTAACTCCAAGTCTTGAACCAGGTGCACAAGGATCATAAATAGCATGGTCTTCCTGTGTGGAACACTCGGGATTTATCCGAAGTCCAATGCTAGTCTTTCCTTCGCACATTTTCTTATATTTTAGTAACTGATTGGCTGAGTTAAAAATCACATGGTCACAAATCTCAACCAGCTCCACCATATCTTCTTCCTTGTAAGCAGGGGAAAACACATGATTTTCCTTTCCCATTTCTTCCTTGCCAAGTCGCGCTTCAAAAATACCACTGGCGGTAGTTCCTGCCAGATACTCAGCAATCATAGGATATTCGCAAAAATTTGAAAATGCCTTTTGGGCTAATAATATTTTGCAGCCTGTACGTTTTTGTACACGCTGCAAAATCTCTAAATTCTTTTTCATGGCTCCCTCGTCAATAATATAACAAGGAGTCTTTACTTCATCTATTCTCATATTAATCCACCAATACTGGGTTTTCCACTACCTGCCATGGCAATCCCCATTTATTTAATGCTTCCATGTATGGATCCGGATCAAACTCATCTGTGGTAAATACGCCCGGTTTCTTCCACAATCCATTTACAACTAACATAGAACCAATCATAGCAGGAACACCTGTTGTATAAGAAATTGCCTGTGAACCAACTTCTTTGTAACATTCCTGATGATCACAAACGTTGTAAATATAGATAGAACGCTCTTTTCCATCTTTCATACCGGTAAAGATACATCCAATGTTTGTCTTACCTACGGTTCTTGGTCCTAAAGATGCAGGATCTGGCAACAATGTCTTTAAAAACTGAATTGGCACAATCATCTGTCCTTCATGTTCTACAGGAGTAGTCCCAAGCATTCCTACATTTTCCAAACCTTTCATATGTGTGAGATAGCTTTGTCCAAATGTCATAAAGAAACGGATACGTTTTACTTCCGGCATATTTCTTCCAAGTGCCTCAATTTCTTCATGGTGAAGAAGATACATATCTTTCATTCCAACACCATCGAAATTGTACTCTCTCTTAATGCTCATGGCAGGTACTTCTACCCACTTACCATTTTCCATGTAAGAACCCGGCGCAGACACCTCACGAAGGTTGATTTCCGGATTAAAGTTTGTGGCAAATGGATATCCGTGGTCTCCACCATTACAGTCTAAAATATCAATCGTATGAATTTCATCAAAGTAATGTTTCTTTGCGTAAGCTGCAAATACACTGGTTACTCCCGGATCAAAACCGGTTCCCAAAAGTGCTGTAAGTCCTGCCTTCTTAAACTTTTCTTCATAAGCCCACTGCCATGAATAATCAAAATATGCAGAAAATCCAAGTTCTTTGCATCTCTTATCGTAAATAGCTCTCCACTCCGGATCATCAATATCTTCCGGCTCATAATTGGCTGTATCAATATAGTCTACACCAGCAGCAAGACAGGCATCCATAATGGTAAGATCCTGATATGGAAGTGCCACATTTAATACTGCATCCGGTGCGTAATCTTTGATAAATTTTGTAAGATTTTCCACATCATCTGCATCAATCTGTGCAGTCTTAATTACTGTCTTTGTTGTATTTTGAAGTTTCTCCTTCATTGCTTCACATTTGCTTACTGTTCTGCTGGCAATCATAATCTCCTCAAACACATCACTGTTTTGACAACACTTGCTAATTGCTACAGAGGCTACGCCTCCACATCCGATAATCATTAACTTAGCCATACTCAAACTCTCCTTTTCTTTTTTTAAGTAAACCCACTACTTTTCTCTGCCTTCTTCTTCCTCAATCAAATCCTCCACATACTTTGGAAGCATAAATGCTCCTCTGTGAAGATTTGTAGTGTAATACCAAGTCTTAAGTTTTCTTGCTTTCCAACGCTCCACATCCAAATCCTTCAATGGATGATACTTTTTGGAAGCAAATCCAAACATCCAGTATCCGGAAGGACAGGTAGGAATACTTGCCTGATATACTCTGCTGATTGGGAAACTTTTATAGGCTTTTCGATGCATGGCACGAAATGCTTCTTCATCCTCGTCATAAAATGGACTTCCATGCTGATATACCATAATACCGTCTTCTTTTAACGCTCTGAAACAGCTTCCGTAAAATTCTCTTGTAAATAAACCTTCTGCGTATCCTAAAGGATCCGTAGAATCATTGATGATAAGATCATATTTATCCGTACAACGACGAAGGAAACGAAGTCCGTCCATGTTGTGGATTTCCACTCTGTCGTCATCAAATCCCTTTGCCGTCTCCGGGAAAAACTTACGGCTCACTTCTACAAACAGTTCGTCCTGCTCTACTACGTCCACATGCTCAATCTCCGGATACATGGTACAAACTCTGGCTACACCGCCATCGCCACCACCGATAATCAGCACATTTTTCACATTAGGATGCACTGCCATAGGCACATGCACAATCATTTCATTGTAAATAAACTCATCTGCTTCCGAAAAGATAATCTCACCGTCAAGAACAATCATCTTTCCAAATTCCTGAGACTGAAACACATCAATTCTCTGATAATCACTCTGTGCACTATAAAGCTGTTTATCCACACGAATACTTGTCTTTACATTGTCCGTATCCATCTGCGAAAACCAAATATCCATATGCCAACCTCCTAACTTACTCTATTACGTTTAACAATGACACAGTTGGATCCATGGTTCCCTGAACAGAACATCCTTTTTCCTGTGCAAATAATATATATTCGATAATCTCGTCTGTAATCTTCTCTCCCGGTGTTAAAATCGGAATCCCCGGCGGATAACACATTACCAGTTCCGCACAAATCCTTCCGCTAGTTTCCCTGATTGGAAGCTGTTTTTTCTTTGCATAAAATGCCTCCTGTGGCGTCATAACCACTTCCGGCTTAATAAAGTCTCCGCAGTACAAATCGCTTGAATTCTTTTCATACAAACGCTTGATATCTTCCAATGCTCCAACCAATCGCTCAATATCCTGAATTCTGTCTCCAATGGAAATATAAGCAAGAATGTTTCCAATGTCACCAAACTCTATCTGAATATCATACTCATCCCGAAGAAGGTCATACACTTCAATTCCGGTAAGTCCAATTCCCTGTGTGAAAATAGACAATTTCGTCACATCATAATCATAGATGCTGTCACCGTCAATCAATTCTTTTCCGTACGCATAATATCCGCCAATCTCATTAATCTCATTTCTGGCGTATTCTGCCATATAGGTAACTTTCTGGAAATAATCTTTTCCTCTAAGTGCCAGATTTCTTCTGGATAAATCCAGACTGGACAACAACAAATACGACGCACTGGTAGTCTGTGTCAGATTGATGATCTGTCTTACGTATTCTGCATCCATAGACTCACCACAAAGCAATATAGAACTTTGCGTCAGACTTCCACCGGATTTGTGCATGGAAACTGCTGCCATATCTGCTCCTGCTGCCATTCCGGACATAGGAAGATTTTCTCCAAAATACAAATGCGTTCCATGAGCTTCATCTGCAAGAACTCTCATTCCTCTGTTATGTGCCAGCTCTACAATTTTTTTCAAGTTTGAACAAACACCGTAATAGGTCGGATTATTTATGATAATGGCAACGGCATCCGGATTTTCATCCATCACCCTCTCCACTTCTTCCACTTCCACGCCGAGTGCTATACCAATCTTTGGATTTACCTTTGCTTCCACATATACCGGAATTGCTCCGCATAAAACCAAAGCATTGATTACACTTTTATGAACATTTCTAGGGAGTAAAATCTTATCCCCGGCTTTGCAGACAGCTAAAATCATAGTCTGCACCGAACTGGTCGTTCCATTTACCATCAAAAATGCATGTGCCGCACCAAAGGCATCGGCGGTCAATTCTTCTGCTTTTCGGATTACCGATACGGGATGACCTAAATTATCCAGAGGTTTCATGGAATTAACATCAAGTCCTACGCACTGTTTTCCAAGCAAATCTACCAATTCCGGATTTCCTCGTCCTCTTTTATGTCCCGGCACATCAAAAGGTACCACTCTTCTTCTTCTAAAATGCTCCAATGCTTCACAGATTGGTGCCGATTTTTGTTCAAATTTGTCCATTAATTCACACCTCAGATTATTTTGAAACCAGGTTAAAATTCTTCTTTTCCACAGGAAAAGAATAGCTTTCCTTTGCTTCTTCTACCGAATAACTTGTTCCTAACAGCGTTTTCGTTGACTGTGTCTGCACCTGCAAAACTCTGTTAAAATCTTTTGTACTAATCTCTTCTTTTCTCTTTTTCTGATCACAATTCAAAATATCATAAACAGAAAATACTTTAAAATTGTTTTTTCCACGAGTATCTTTCATTCGCACCCAGGTTGGAATCACATCCACAGATTTTATTGCTGTATGTTTTCCTTTTTTCTTTACAGTCAATGTCAGAATAACTCCTGCATCTCTTGGAACCGTTCGCTGGGAAGAAATAAAATTTCCAAGAGAATAGGCTACGAAGCATTTTCTCTTTTTCCCATCTGCGTCTTTTACTTTTTTGTATTCCATCGGTTGCAAAATATGTGGATGACTGGCAATAACAGCATCTGCTCCACATTCTAACATTTTTTTATATTGTTGCTGATAATTTACAGCCGGTGTCACCTGATATTCTGTCCCATTATGTGGCAACACAATGACAAAATCCGCTTTTTGATCTGCCCTTTTAATATCTTCATAAAATTGTTCATTTAACAAATTTACATGATAACTCTCGCCAAATGAAATTCCATTAGTACCGTAGGTACAGGATAAAAATGCGATTTTAATCCCTTGTATCTTTTTGACAAAAATCTTATTTCTTGCTTTTTCCGTCTTATAAGTTCCTATATGGTCAAATTTCATTTTGTTTAATTGTGTAATGGTTCGCTCCATTGCGGAAACTCCCCTATCCACACAGTGATTATTTGCAGTGGTAAGCAAATCGTACCCTGCATCTTTAATTGCATCCGCAAAACTGTCTGGAGAATTAAAACAAGGATAACCGGTAATTCCTATCTGCGCTCCTCCAAGTACAGTTTCCAAATTTCCTATGGTATAATCTGCCGTTTCCAAATATTTTGTTACTTCCGGAAAATTTCCCGAAAAATCATATGTTTTGGTAGCAGCATCGTAACATGATTTGTATTGATAATCATGCACCATCAAATCACCGGTAAATGTAAGTGTTGCAATCTTTTCCGGTTCCTTTGTAGGTGCCAGAGTTTCCTCAAGTGTTTTTTCCGACTGATTTTCAATAGGACTCACTGTTCCCTGAATTACGTTCCGATTAACCACTTCCACCGTTTCCTGTTTTTGATGTTTTAAAACATAGGAAGCTATTCCAAATCCTGCTGACAGAATTCCTCCTAAACCAATGCCAATGACAAAGCCAACGCATATGGCTCTTTGATACCGTTTTTGCACTCTCCTCATTTTTTCGTAACCATCCTTTTTTCCTTTTCATCCGATTCTCTAATCACCTAACTATAATACCATAACTTGTGCATTTTTCAAAGAAAAATGTACTCAAATGAACTGTTTTCTGTAAGCAACAGAATGCATGCTTGCAGACTCAACATCAATTGTATTATACTTTAAAAGTGTTTCCCGTAAACAAAACAGAATCCATGCTTGCAAGCAATTCTTTTTGGATACATAAAAACCTAATCTGTATGAGTAAGTAGCCCTTTAACATTTTACAAGGAGATTATGAATGAAACTATTTCTATTCGAAATTGAAGATAATAAACAACCATTTCCAACCAAGCTGTTGGATTATATATCCGAAGAACGAAAACAACAAATCGAAAAATATAAGCATACAGACTCAAAGCTGTGTTCTTTGTATGCAGCCCTTTTGACACGCATGGTGCTTTGTAAGGAAATCCATTGTTCAAACGACGAACTTGTTTTTTCTAAAACCGAAAAAGGGAAACCAATCCTTACCTCCCACCCGGATTGGAAATTTAATTTTTCCCATAGCGGTCAAATGATTTTACTCGGAATCGAAAAACATCAGGAAATCGGTGTAGATATAGAGAAACCCAGAAAGTATTCAGAAAGTGTAGTAAAAAAATGCCTTCACCCATCCGAATTGGCATTATTTCAGCAATTACCGGACACACAAAAAGAAACTGCATTTTTCGAATTCTGGACACAAAAAGAAGCCTTCTCCAAACAAGTAGGAAAAGGCCTCTCACTATCCTTTGAAACCATAAATACCACCGATAAATCCACAAAAGAGGAACTCTATCACTGGCAATACAAAGAGTATATCTGCTCAGTTTCAGCAAAAAAACTACCGAAACACCTTCCTGAGATAACTACGATCACCCAAACAGAACTGGAAAAATATTATTTAAAAAGCCATTCCGTTATGTCAAACATGTAACTTTTGACTTTTGTGATGGATATATCCGTTACAAAAGTCCCCCAAATCGCATAACGAAATGGCTTTTTTATATTTATTCCAGTTCAAAAGCTCCAGTGTAGAGCTGATAATAAGTTCCCTTTTGCTCTAATAATTGCTCGTGGGTACCTCGCTCAATGATGTGTCCATGGTCCAAAACCATAATGGCATCACTGTTACGTACTGTAGAAAGTCTGTGGGCAATAACAAATACCGTTCTACCCTTCATAAGATTATCCATACCTCGTTGTACCAAGGCTTCTGTCCTTGTATCAATGGAAGACGTAGCCTCATCTAAAATCATAACCGGTGGATCTGCAACTGCCGCTCTGGCAATGGATATTAACTGTCGCTGTCCCTGTGACAATTGTGAGCCGTTAGCAGTAAGCATGGTATCGTAACCATCCGGCAAACGGGTAATAAAATCATCTGCATTTGCCAGTTTTGCCGCAGCAATACATTCTTCATCCGTTGCTTCCAAACGTCCATAACGGATATTTTCCATCACCGTTCCCGTAAACAGATTTACTTCCTGAAGCACAACTCCAAGGGAACGACGAAGTTCCGGTTTCTTAATCTTATTGATATTGATACCATCGTATCGTATTTTTCCATCAGGAATATCATAAAAACGGTTAATCAGGTTTGTAATGGTGGTCTTACCTGCTCCGGTTGCACCTACGAAGGCAATCTTTTGTCCAGGTTTTGCATAAAGAGTTACATCATACAAAATCTGTTTTTCCGGATTATAGGCAAAATCCACATGCTCCATTTCGATATTTCCTTCCAGTTTCGTGTAGGTAGTAGTTCCATCTGCTTTGTGAAAATGCTTCCAAGCCCACTGGTTTGTCTTCTCTTTTGTCTCTACCATTTCTCCGTCAGAACCATTCTTTACATTCACCAAAGAAACATATCCTTCATCTTCCTCCGGCTCCTGGTCCATCAAATCAAATACACGGCTGGCGCCTGCAAGTCCCATGGCAATCAAAGGCACCTGCATGGATACCTGACCGATGGTATGGGAAAGCTGTCTTGCCATTCCCAAATAGGAAATGATAATACCTGCACTCATGAGTCCCACACCGGATAATCCGATGTTTGTGACTTTTTCATGTACCATGATGGCACCTACAAATGCCAAAAGAACGTACATGATATTTCCGATATTTCCAAGAATAGGCATCAAAACATTTCCTGCTTTGTTGGCATTTTTACTGTCCTCAAACAACTGCTCATTTATTTTTTGAAATGCTTTTTTACTTTCTTCTTCATGACAGAATACTTTGATTACTCTTGTTCCTTCCATCATCTCTTCAATAAATCCTTCTTCTTCAGCCAGGGATTTTTGCTGCTGGATCATAAATTTTGAGGAAGCCTGAGCATATTTTTTCGATACACGAAGCATCACGACAATTACAAATGCCACAAGTAAGGATAACCAGATACTATAAAACAGCATCATGAAAATAATCGCTCCAATAGTTAATACCGACTGGCCAATCATAGGAAGACTCTGCCCAATCATCTGGCGAATGGCATCCGTATCATTGGTATACGTAGACATGATATCTCCATGTGCCTTCGTGTCAAAATAACGAATTGGCAAAGTCTGCATCTTTTGAAACATATCTTTACGGAAATTATTTAACGTTCCCTGGGTAACGGTTGCCATCAATCTTGTATAGCAAAATGCTCCTAAAACACCCACTCCATAAATGGATGCCATAATAGTAATAGTACTTACAAGTTTTCCCCAAACTGCATCCATTCCACTTTCAATTCCCGGTGTGATTACATTGTCAATCAACCTCTGTAGAAAGAAGGTTGCCGCTGTGGATGCAAGTCCTGAAACAAAAATACCAATCATAACTACAACCATGTGGGCTTTATAGTGAGAAAAAATATACTGAATCAATCGTTTTCCCGTACCTTTTTTTGCTCTTGGCATAGGCTTTTTTCCATTGTTCTTAGGCATTTTTGTCATCCTCCTTTCCCTTGGTCTGAGAGTCAAAAATCTCTTTATAAATACCATTATGAGCTAACAATTCCTCATGATTTCCCTGTTCCACGATTTGTCCGCCATCCATTACGATAATGTTGTCAGCATCCTGTACAGATGAAATTCTCTGAGCAATGATAATTCTCGTAGTATCAGGAATTTCCTCAAGAAAGGCTTTTCGTATCAGGGCATCTGTTTTAGTATCTACCGCAGAGGTAGAATCATCTAAAATTAAGATTTTCGGTTTCTTAAGCAATGCTCTTGCAATACAAAGTCGCTGCTTCTGACCGCCGGAAACATTGGTTCCCCCCTGTTCAATATAGGTATCATATTTGTTAGGGAACTGTTGTACAAATTCATCTGCCTGAGCCAAACGACATGCATGCTCAATTTCCTCATTTGTAGCATTTTTATCTCCCCAACGCATGTTTTCATAAATAGTTCCTGAGAACAACACATTTTTTTGTAAAACAACGGCAACACCATTTCTAAGTGTTTCCAAATCGTACTCTTTTACATCGATTCCTCCTACCTTTACCGTACCTTCCGTGGCATCATAAAGTCTGGAAATCAACTGAATAAGCGTAGTCTTTGAAGAACCGGTGCCACCGATAATACCAAGAGTAGAACCGGTTGGTATTTCTAAATTGATATCCGAAAGTGCAAAACGTTTGCTTCGTTTCGAATACTTAAACTTTACATTTTCAAATACAACAGAACCGTCCAAAACCTCTTTTTTTCCATTGTCTGGAGAAGTCAACGTGCTTTTGTATTCCAAAACTTCTGCAATACGGTTTGCCGACTCTCTGGCAATGATTGTCATAACAAACACGACAGAAAGCATCATCATGGACATTAAAATCTGGATACCATACGTAATCACAGAAGATAATTCTCCGGTTGTAAGCTCTGTGGCACCAGTAGAAACAATAATCTTTGCACCGATAAAACTTACCAGCAACATAGATAAACTGACACTAAACATCATAGTGGGATTGTTAAAGGCAAGAATTTTTTCTGCCCGTGTGAAGTCTTTTCGCACTTCTTCCGTCTTTTCATAAAATTTTTCTTTTTCAAAGTCTTCCCGCACAAATGATTTTACCACGCGGATACCGTTGATATTTTCCTGCACTGAGTTATTCATGGCATCGTAACGTCTGAAAATACGGACGAAAATTGGATGTACAATTAACACAATTCCAAACAAAACTACACCAAGCAATGGCAAAATAAAAACAAAAATTAACGCCATTTTTACATTGATGCTAAACGCCATAATAACGGAAAATGTAATCATAAGCGGTGTTCGAACCGCCAAACGGATAATCATTTGAAAAGCATTTTGCACGTTAGTAACATCCGTGGTCATACGTGTCACCAAAGAAGATGTAGAAAACCGGTCCACATCGGAAAAAGAAAAATCCTGAATATTAAAATACATATCCTGACGCAGATTTTTTGAAAATCCTGCTGACGCAGTTGCTGCCTCAATGGCAGCCCTTCTTCCGCAGTATAGGGATGCCATGGCAAGAACGATCAAAATCGCACCATTCTTAAAAATCGGAGTCAGGGTTTCTCCTGCCATGTGATCAATCATCGCTGCCATTACCAGAGGAATGATACATTCCAATACTACTTCTAATGTGATAAATAATGGCGACAGTAACGTTGGTTTCTTGTACTGTCTCACACTACCCAACAATGTTTTAATCATTATTCTTTCCTACCTTTCTTTTCTAAACTTGAGAATAGCTCCTCTAGTGTCATTCGTTGTTTTTCCAATGCTACTTTCGTTTTCTTTGCCATACCGTTACCTCTGTTGTAAATTATGATTTATCTACAAAAAACACTTTTATAGTATAAAAAGGGTAACCCTTTTTCGGCTACCCTATCAAATGCTATTATGCTTTCCATAAACCGTGGAGATTGCAATATGCATATGTAGCAACTAATGCTTCTCCTTCGGCTAAAACAAATTCTGCTTTTGGAGCCTGTTCCGGCTTCAATGCTTTTCTCTGGATTCCATTTGTTGTCTCAATAGCAATCCACTCAATGTAATGTACATCTGTCATTGGATGTTCTGCCTCTCCAACAGCAACTGACACTTTAGAACCATCCGCTGTCACAACAGGTACATGTTTTTCTACTGCACCGTCTGATGTTCCGGGTACCAATTCTTTCATCTTCTCCCCACAACACATAACCGGCGCTCCCGATTCTCTCACAACTTCAATGATATTTCCACAATGTGGACAAATAAAAACCTTCATAAAACCCCTCCTATTTTCTATCTATTGCAACTTCCCTAACAGCAAATCACAGCCTATAGATACTATAAACTGTGACTTACTTACTGTATTTCATTGTAACATAGCCTATGCTTCTTTACAATAGGAATCATGTGATTTGAAACTATACAACTCCTAATACTCTGTCGTAACCTCGATTACATTGTATTCGGAAATACATCCTGTCTTAAATAAAATCGCCCAGTCAGATATCCCTGAGGTAACAATAAAGTCTGTGTTTTCCTGTTTTTCATGTCCATAGCGCTTAGCATTTAATCCAAACATAACACCAAAATAATTTACCGGAAACAGTTGTCCACCATGAGTATGTCCGGATAAAACAAGATCCACATTTGCTGTTTTCTCCTCCTCATACTCATATGGCTGATGATCCAAAACGATCATATACTTTCTGGCATCTAAACCATCTGTCAGCTCATTTATGGATTTTCGCAACTCTCCATCTCTTTTACCATCTGACATATCTTTTCGTCCTATAATATAAAAACGATCATCCACAAGTTCCACTTCATCTTCTAAAACCTTTACACCGTTTTTCACTAGATTATATTTTAAATCTTCTGCAGAAAATCCTCTATGTTCACTTCCGTAATATCCTTTATCGTGATTTCCATAGCAAAAATAGGTTCCATATGCGGTTTTTAATTCTTTTAACGACTCACAGGCATCTATCATATCCTGTTTACTTGTATCATCATCCACAAAATCTCCGGTAATTAAAACAACATCCGGCTGGTCTTCGTTCATGCGTTCCACTTCTTTTAACAAACCTTTTCCAGAAAACGTGGTACCAATATGAGAATCCGCAAATTGAATAATTTTCAAATCTTCCACTGTTTTTTTCGTCTCAATCTGATACTCCGTCCGGTCCACATGATGTGCTGCATACCATCCCACCGCCAGATATCCAGCGGTAAATAAAATCGCTACGGTAGAAACAATATAGTAATTGCTCTTTTTCTCCCTGCTTTTTTCCACCACAATATTGATTACCTCTGCCACAAACCAGATTACCGTCAGATGAAAAATGATAATCACGGCATTAACCAAATTAAAAACTATAGTCAATCCCAACACAATCACACCAACTGGCAAAATTGCCAGCATAATCCTCGTTCTTTTACTTTCTATTTTTTGAAAACAGTCCATGCGACAAAATCTACTTACCAGATATCCACATGCAAGTAAACAAACTACAATAGTTATCAACAATAAACCAATCCAAAACCACATATGCATTCCTCCCTAAATGCTCCTATGTTCTCTCAGAGTCTTTTTAAGCAAAAATTCCGAGAGAACAACTCTTTTGTACTCTTAATTACCACCATATTTATTACTATACTCCCTATATCATAGAATTGATATATTCTTTCAAAACCTCAACCGCACCTTTTTCTTTCGTGCAGCGAAGTTCCAACACTCTTACACTTCCCATACAGTTTGTAATATTTTCAATTGCCCGATCAAGCATGGTTTCATCCACATTGGAACGAAATACCTGAGATAATATAGTCATAAATTTTTCATTTCCGGTTAATTCCCTTACTTTATTTTCTTCTGATTTTACTACTTGAACAATCACCCGAAGTGGTGTTTCCCTGTCCATGTATTCTCCTGAAGAACCGCACCATGGTGTTCCATACATCATAACACCATTCTTAGTCTTACGAATAGCAGGGCAATCCCCATTGATAATGATAGCTCTCTCAAATTGTTTCCAAAGATGGGCCTGTGTGGATTTTCCGGAACCACTAACCCCTGTAAAAATGATTCCCCTTCCGTTCCACTCTATGGCAGCACCATGCATAACAAAACCGCCTTGTAACAGCATTTTCCCCTCAAATACATACTGAATTCTCTGCATGTCAAACACCTGACATTCTGGTCTGTGAGGCGTTAATGAAACATAGGAATAGTCCTTATTCATGCGAATGGAACAGCCCGGCAGTTCATGCTCAAAATCCGTAAGAAATCCTATCACCATATCCTCGCCATCCTGAAAACAGATTTGGTTCCCAATCCGCTTAAAATGTTTGGGCATCTCAAAAGTCTCAATACCTTTTACTTCCACCTCAATATCCACATGTTTCGGTTGTTCCTCATACATTTGAAACGCACGGAAAGATCTTGGCAACACGACACAATCATGTGCTAAATATACAATATTTTTTTGTTCTTGTTGATGCCATGTAGCGCGAAACACCACACCCGCAATCAAATAGTTTGCCATGACCTATCTCCTTTCCTCAAATCCACAGGATACGCCTTCTCTTTTGCAAGCCTCTTTTTCCGCAATCAGTCTTGCGGCACAAGGACCACATTCCATAATATGAATGCATTTTGCACAGCTTTCCGGAACTAAAATTTCCTTTGCAATTCCTTGCAAGCGTTTATACGCTGCAACAAATCCTTCTTTGAAAGGTTCCGTAAAGTAAGGTTCTGAAAATGTATCACAAGGGTACATTCTTCCATCAAAAGCAATATATACACCAAAAGCTGCTGCTCTGCAATGAAGTCTTCTGGTTTCCAAAGGATCTTCCTTAACATTTTCCTTTTCTGCTTCACTAATTATTTCGGCACTTTCCGAATCCTTTTTATGAATGGCATCTAAAATTGGAGCGGAAACCTTTTCTAAATGACTTTTAATCTCCATCTCCTGCTCTTTTGACAGGCGAAGTTTTCTCGCCTTGGAAGTAGCTCCTCGCACCGAAGCCATATTTCCAATATCGTAGGATAAAACAATACCTCTTTCACTCATAAGGTTTTGCAACGGTTTATAATCCTTATAATTAAGCGTACATGCTGTAAAACGTACATCGATATTAATTTTAGGCAATGATAGTAAACGATCTAATCCATTCAATGCCTTTTGAAAACTTCTGACTCCTGCCACTTTTTCGTAGGTTTCCTCACTGGCACCGTAAAGGGTTAATCCAATAAGGACTGGTGGGCGTTTTTTAAACATTTCTATCACTTCATCCGTGATGGTAGTTCCATTGGTAAATACCGTCACAAACAATCCCATCTTAGAAACTGCTTCATAGATTTCTAAAAAATCCGGCCTCATCATGGCTTCGCCACCAGTAAGAAGCACCGTCAAACCTCCGGCATCTCTAAACTGTCTTGCCATGTCGATCCATTCTTTTGCAGTTCTCATAGTTCCAATCTGATCCGCCTGCTTCTTATCCAGTCTTACATAACACATTTTGCACTGTAATGTGCAAAGTGCAGTTAATTCCATTGTCAAATGAGATATGGTTCCATTTTTCACCGCATTATCACTAATATGCTCCATAAAACGCTGCCATTCTTTATTTTTTATCTGCAACTCTGCAATTTCTTCTATTCTTCTTTGTTCCATCATTTCTCCCAACCTAATTCTATGATGTTAGTGAAAATTCACACATTTGCAATTCATTTGATGATTACTGTTCCAAAATATTCTCTGTTTTAAGCATTTCAACAAATTCATCTACTGCTTTTGTTGCTGTCTGCTCATCCACTTCATATTCCAAAAGCAACGCTTCTACTAAATTTTCCTTCGTCGTTCCCTCCTGTAGATAATTCCACATAAATGCACCACTTTCATTCAAACGAAGCATACCTGTAAACTCCATCAAACGTTCTCCCATAGGGATAACCATCCATTCACCATTTATATTTCTTAGCATCATATCTTCTTTTATCTTCATAACAATACACTCCTACCTTTCACATGCATTATCCTTTTTATCCATCTAAGTCCCCGTCTGATAAAACCACGTACCGGACGAAGCCACATCCAAACTGTACCGTAGCATTTTAAATACCAGGAATTCATGGAAATTACTTTCCCGTTTCTTTCAATCTTTACCGCTTTTAAAAAAATATGTTTCCAAGGAACCATTTCTTCCACAAGATTGTTCCCATCGCCTAACATTTGTGCACCGTCCTCTAGTACTTTATACACACGATGCAATACAAAATGTCCATTATAATAATAAAATACCACATCACCTTTTTTTAAGGTTTTCTTGTCTTTTATATCCTCTAAAAACGCATAATCCATTCCATCCCGAAGCAATGGTCTCATACTGTTTCCTTTTCCAAGTATACGTACCTGTTTTCCCTGCTTTGCAATTTTTATCAATTCCCAAATCATCATTGCTTCCTGTTCATAGTCCTTTTCAAATTGCAAATCATCAAAACTCATGGTTATTCCTCATTTCCGCTAAAAAAGGACCTTAAAAGGTCCTTCTTTCAATGTCCAATCAAGTATACGATTAGCGGCAGCTTCCGATTCCGCTTCCACCAGCTGAATTACGACCATTTGTATGTGTACACATATTTGCGTAACCTGCTGAATGGCTGTTTGTTGTGTAAGTACATGCTGTGTGATTTCCACTATCATGTAAAATACCATCATTTGAACTCTCTAATCTTGCAGCAACAGTAAACTCAATCTTATCTAACTGTGGCATTTCAAATGTCTTCTTCATAACAACACTCATCCTCCTATTTTTGCTATCTTCTACTCTCTACATAATAGAACAGTGTAAATTCTAACAGTTTTTACACAAGTAAGCAATAAATATTACAACTTTGTTACATTTCATACATTTTTCTTACGATTTTCACTTTTCGCGAAGTCGTTTTTATTTTTGTGATTTTTCCCCATTTCTTTCCATTTTAATTATCTGTCCATTATCACAACGCGAATTATTCTACCCAATTTTACTGATTAGGCAATGAACAGTAACATATCAAACATCGAATGATGTTGTGTAAAATTAAATATTATTATTTCAACAATTCATCTGCCAAAGCTTCGATAGCATCTTCTGTTTCTTTATTCACTGCAGATTTTACAGTAACGCTAGTTTCCAATAAAGTGATATTCTTACTCTTTTCAAACATGCCCTTCATCACGCGCACGGTAGTAGGTGCCCAGGAACCATTTTCCATAAATCCAATGGTTCTGTTTTGGTAACTTCTCTCAAGGAGACTATCGATAAATGTTTTCATGCAAGGAAATACATCTGCATTGTATGTAACAGAAGCCAATACTAATTTACTGTATCTGAATGCATCCTCCACGCACTCTGCCATATCTTCTCTTGCAAGGTCCGCCAATACAACTTTCGAACAACCCTTCTGTTTTAATGTTTCAGCTAACATTTCTGCCGCCTTTTTTGTATTTCCATAAACAGATGCATAAGCAATCAGGACACCTTCATCTTCCGGACGATACGATGACCACACATCATATTTATCAATATAATATTCCAGATTTTCTGATAAAATTGGTCCGTGCAAAGGACAAATCATCTGAATATCAAGATTTTGCGCCTCTTTCAATAGTTTCTGAACCTGCATGCCATATTTTCCTACGATACCAAAGTAGTATCTTCTTGCTTCGCAAGCCCAATCTTCCTCAACGCCTAAAGCACCAAATTTACCAAATCCATCTGCACTAAATAACACTTTATCTTTACTGTCGTAAGTCACCATTACTTCCGGCCAGTGTACCATAGGTGCAAATACAAATGTTAGTTCATGACTTCCTAAATTCAATGTTTCTTTATCTTTTACTTCTAATAATTTCACATCTGAAGGCAATTCAAAAAACTGTTTCATCATGACAAATGTTTTTTGATTTCCCACTAAAGTCGTATCCGGATAACTTTTCAAAAAGTTCATAATATTTGCAGAATGATCCGGTTCCATATGTTGTATTACCAGATAGTCTGGTTTCTTTCCTCCCAATACTTCCTTAATTTTCTGTAACCATTCATCTTTGAAATGAATGTCTACCGTATCCATAACTGCGATTTTTTCATCAATGACCACATAGGAATTATATGCCATACCATTTGGTACTACATACTGTCCTTCAAATAAATCTATATCATGATCATTTACTCCCACATAAAAAATATCATTTGTTACTCTCATAATTACCTCCCGATTGTTTAATGTTCTCTCGGAGTCTTTTTATACAAGAATTTTGAGATAGATTTTTCTTGGATAACGACATTCCCGTTACATTATTTGGCGGTCAACGTCATCCACTCACTTTGTTCGTGGGACGTTTTCGCATGGCAGGTTCCAAGTCGCTAAAGCGACGGAAGCCTGC